>DATLFF010000001.1:0-15138 GCA_035524915.1 Gemmatimonadota bacterium
GAACACCTCCCCCTGCCGGAGGCCCACGTGCTGGCGCAGCTCGTCGAGCGGCGGCGCGTCGGCCACGTCCTCCAGCCCCTCGATCGACAGCGTGTCGACCAACGTGGGCTCCCCCTCCGCCACGGTCAGGGAGATGCGGACCTTGTCCGTCCCGGACGGACGCACGGAATACTCGACCAGCCGCACGTCGAAGTACCCGTGCCGCTGGTAGAGGATGTGGAGCCGCAGCAGGTCGTTGCGGAACTCCATCTTGTCGAGGCGATGCTTGGAGCTCCAGGGAAGGAAGCCGCTCTTGTCGGTGAAGAGCGCGTTGCGGATCGTCTTGCTTGAGAGGACCCGGTTGCCCTCGAACTCGAACTTCGTCACCTCGGTTCCGTCCCGGACGTCGTCCAGACAGCAGCCGCGCGCGATCAGCGAAACCGAATCCGCCGCCCCCGGCCCCTGCGCCTGCGCCGGCGCCGCCAGGACCAGCGCGAGCCCCGCGCCCGCGATCGCGCGCCTCACGGCTCGATTCCCTCGACGCGCCAATTGGGCGCCGACCCGCGCTTCCGCTGGATCTGCGAGATGCGCGCCAGCTCCCCACCCAGGATGAACACGACGCTGGAGTAATAGACCCAGAACGCCACGATGACGAGGTTGGTGAACGAGCCGTAGAGCTTCATGAACCGGCCGAACTCCGACAGGTAGGTTACGAACACCTGCTTCGCGATCTCGAACAGCACGCTCGAAAAGAGGGCCGCGATGGCCGCGTCCTGCCGCGGGATCCAGCGGTCCGGAGCGTAGCGATACACGAAGTAGAACATCAGATACGTGATGACGAAGGCGATCAGCGCGCTCGTGATCGAGGCCACCCAGCCGATGTCGAACGGGTCCAGCCCGAGGAACCCCACGCCGTAGTTCTTGACCCAGCGCAGGGTGGTGGTGAGCGAGATCGTGAGCAGGAACAGCGTGCCGACCACCACCACGAGCTTGATGTCGTGGATCTTTCCCTGGACGATCCCCAGCCGGTCCTCGGGCGGGATCTCGAACACGATCTCGAGCACCGTCCGGAGCGACCCGAACAGCCGCGTGGAGGCCCAGACCAGCCCGACCAGGCCGATCACCGCGAACAGGCCCCGGTCGTCGACCATCGAATAGAGGAGCGCCTCCGCCTCGGCCGAGGCGAGCGGCATGACGCGGGCGATGAAGTCCAGGATCCGCTCCCGAGCCGCGGTCGAGGACTCGATCAGGACGCCGAGGATGGAGATCGATATCAGGAGGAGCGGCACGATGGTGACGAGGACGTTGAACGTGATCCCCGAGGAGAGGAAGAAAATCTGGTCCCGGGCCCCTTTTCGCCAGAGGTTCTTCCCGTAGAACACGGACCACTTGGCGAGCGGGCGCGCGGCGCGCCGCAGGGCCTCCATGACCGCCGCAATCCGGCTACGGATGGGTCGCGGGCGGCGGCGCGACGCCGGCCGCGGGCGGGCGGCTGCGCGGATTCCGGCCGCCGTTCACTAGCGCCGGCGACCGCTGATCAGGCTGAGGAGCGCGACAAAAAGGGCGGCTCCGACGATCGACCAGATGAGGGGAAAGGGCTGGCCGCCGATCTCGAGCGGGAACGGCTCCGCGAGGCCGAGCCGGCCGGCGATCCATCCGCCCAGCAGCGCCCCGACGAAGCCCAGGGCGATCGATACCAGACAGCCGCCTGCCGAGTATCCGACCATCGCCTGTCCGAGCGCGCCAGCAATGGCGGCGACCAGAAGCAAGAGCAGAAACGCGGACAACGTCATCGTGCCACCTCCCCCGGCGCGTCGTTACGGCCCCGGCCAATCTATCCGGGCCGTTTTTCCTGGCGCAACCGCGATCCGGCCCTGCCACACCGTCTCGGTGCCGCGCGAGACGCGAGCGAGGTAGGTCCCGGGTCGCGCCGCCACCACCGGACGGGTCCCCGTAGCCTCGGCCAGGCGGCGGGCCCCGTCCTCGGTCCAGAGCTCCAGCCGGACCCGCTCCGGCGCCGCGGCCTCCAGCGTGACCGCCGACAGCCCGCCCCGCTCCACGATCCGCTCCTCGCCCGGGAGGACCGTCACGGCGTCGATCGTCAGCGGAGGCGCCGTGCCCACCTCCAGGCGGTACGTCGCGGGCATGACCAGCCGCCGTTCGCCGCTCGAAAACGAGCCATAGGCCTCCCCCGTCATCGGCTCCCGCACGGTGATCCGCGCGCCGCGGATCGGACCGTCGGGGCCGACCAGCACGACGCCCAGCACCCCGGTCTCGGGAAGCGTCACCAGCGTCTCGCGCCCGGACTCGATCCGCACGTTATCGCCGAAGTACGGAGGGAGGGTCTGGACCACCATTCGGTAGCTCCCGGGGGCTACCGGGCCGCCGACGCCGACTGCGAGAGTGTCCACGCGTCCCTCGCCGTAGAGGAGCACGCGGGTGGACGGGGGGGATTCGATCCCCGGGACGAGGGTCCTCAGGGAGCCCGGCTCCGTTCCCCCCAGGACGACCCGGGTGGTGCGTCCGGCGGAAACCTGCACGCCCTCGCGGATCGCCAGCGTGTCGCCCAGGTTCACCTGTACGTCGTACGCGCCGGCGCGCAGGATGACCGGCTGGCCGGCCTGCCCGTAGCGCAACTCCGGGCCCCCGGCCGTCGCCCGCACCGAGACGGGTGGGGCGCCGTCGGTGCCCGCCGTTTCCACCACCAGGCGTCCGTAGTCCGACCGTTCGATCTCGACTCGCTCCCCGGGGAGGACGAGCACGCGCTCGAGCGTGTCCGGCGGGGCCGTCTCGATCACCACCGTGTACATGCCCGCGGGGACCCGCCGGGCCGCGCGCGCGACGAAGGCGCGAACGACCTCGCCGGTCAGGGGCCGCAGCATCCGGACGGGGGCCCCGAACGCCTCGCCGGCCACGCTCAGGCGCACGTCGAGGACACCCTCGTTCCGCACGATCAGGGCGAGCCGCTCGGCTGCGGACGCCACCTCCCCGGGCGCGTCGATGGTGAGGAACGTGCCCGAGCTGGAGCGGCTCAGGCACCGCAGACCCTCCAGATCGTCGGGCTCGGCGCCGATCGCCACCACGTGCAGCCGGAGCCGGGGTCCTCCCCGCCGAGCCGCCGCGCGGGTCCAGACGGGGCACGGGTCGCCCTCGCAGTTGTCGCCCCCGTCGGCGATCAGGACGTAGACCCTCGCCGAGTCGGCGGCCGCCTCGCGCAGGGTGTAGGCCAGCGGCGAGACGCCGAGGGGCGCGACCGCTTCGAGGTCCTCGAGGAGCGCCTCCGAGGGGTCCGACGTGCGGGTGAGGAGCCGGGTGTCGGAGCAGTCGCGGCGCAGCCGGTGGCTCCCGGCGCCGTAGACGCGCAAGCCCATCGGGGGCGGATCGCCCTCCTCCGAAAGGCCCGACCGCAACGCCAGAAGGAACTCCTTGGCGATCCCCATCTTTTCGCGGCCGCCGATCCGGCCGTTCATGCTGCCGGAGGCGTCGAGCACGATCTCGATCGGGCCCGGCGCGCCCGCCGGCATGTCCTGGGCCCGCGCGGCGGAAGGACCGCCGACGCCCGCCAGCGTCGCGGCGGCGACCGCGACGGCCGCGCGCCGGAACAGCGGGGCCCGTCGGGCGCCGCTCCACCACATGTCCCGCCTCCGCTTTCCGCCTAGGAGATCTTCAGGTAGCGGGAGTGCGCGCACTTCGGGCACGGCGGGATCCGCTTCCCCGCGTCGAGCGTCAGCACGTAGCCGCACTTCTCGCACTGGTAGCCGCCACTGCGGGCCACCACCTCGCCGGTTCGGAACTCGTGCCCGACCATGAGCACGGTGTCTTCGTACTTCCGCCGGGCGAACGAGCCGGCGACGATCGCCGCTGCGGCGCCGACCATGCCCCATGCCACCGTCTTCCACTTTCCCACGATTCCTCCACCGTCAGCGTCCACGCGACCCGAGTGGTGAAGGTATCCGCGACCACCCCACCCGTCAAAAGCGGATCCGGGCCGCCCGCGGGCGGGTCCCGGCTTGACGCACCCCGCTCGCGGGATATACTGGTCCCGCTCTCGAACCGTCCCGTGTTCCGCGCCGCTTCCGCCCGCAGGAGGAAAGAGGATGGCCGCCGAAGACCGCGACACGCCCTTCCAGGAAGAGATCGCCGAGATCGAGAACCGGCGGGGAAAGCGGAACCTCTTCCTCGGTGTGGCCGGCGTGAGCGGCGTGATCCTCCTCCTGATCATCGTGATCGGTCTCCGTGAGCGGGGTCGACTCGCCGAGGAGGCCAATCGTCCCCAGGCGGAGCCGGTCGAAGTGGGTGAGCTGGTCGGCGTCATCGGCAGCACGGCCGTCTTCGCTGTCGACGGCACTCTCTACTACATCGAGAACATCCGCGAGGGCACCGCGATCGACGCGGGAACCCGGTTCGCGCGCCAGATCAGCTACGACGGGCTGGGCCGGCCCGACAGCGCGCCGTCCGGGACCACCTACTGGTCGATCGTCCGGGCCGACAGTGCGCCCTACCTGATCGAGCCCGTCGTCCATCCCCTCACCGGCGTGAACCCCGCGGAGTACCGCGAACTCCGGCTCGGCGCCATGATGCCCGAGGACTACCGCTCGGCGGGTCCGTCCGACTGGCGGCAGCTGGAGGTCGAGCAGACGCCGGTGGCGGTGAGTGGCCGCGCCGTGCGCGAGGGCGACACGGCCCTTCTGGTCGACGAGCCCTCGCGGGTCCGGCTCCAGGGCATCGAGGGCCTGAGCACGATCGATTCTCTGGAGTTCGAGTGGGCGTCCCGCACGGGGGCACCTATGGTGGGCTACGGCCGCATCCTGAACACGCCCCCGGGGGGCGACCCGCTGTTCGTACTGATGCTCTCCACCGTCCACCCGCCGGCCCCGGCCGCCGCGGCGGCCCCGGCCGACGCGCCGCCGGCCCCGGCCGACACCGCGCCGCCGGCCTCGCCCTAGCTCTCCGCGGGCGGCGGGTCTCCGGTCGCGCGCCGCGCCGCCACCTCGATCACCTCGCCGATCCGGTCCGTGGGCAGGGTGGCGTACGTCACGCGGAGCGCGTTCAGCCCCGCCTCTGGATCGCGGAACGGCACCAGCCCGATCCGGTCTTCCGCCAGCAGCCGCTCGGCCGTCTCGATCGCGTCGCCCACGCGCAGGTGGAGCAGCGCGAACAGCCCGCCGTGGAATGGGTCCGGCCGGAAGGCCCGCCGGGCCGCGGGGGTCTCCAGCGCCGCCACGGTGACCTCCCGTCGCTCGGCCAGAAGCCGCAGCACGGGCTCGCGCGCCGCCCGCACCGCGTCCGGGTCCGCCAGCACCCGCGCGACCAGGTTCTGGACCGCTGTGGAGGCCGACGAGATCATCCCCCGGACGACCGCGCTCAGCTTGCTCTCCCAGGCCGCCGCCGCCGCCTCGCGCTCGGCCGCGTCCCAACCGCCGGGCAGCGCCACCGTCACCGCTCCCAGCCGGCCGCCCCAGAAGAGCAGCTCCTTCGTGATCCCGTCGCACTTGACCGGCAGGAGCCGCTCGTGGCGGTCGACCAGCCGGTAGAAGATCGATCCCCGTGGCCGGTCGGTGTACACGAACCCCTCGTAGGCGTCGTCGCAGATGGCCACCACCCGGCCGTTCGTGCGCTCGGCCACCCGGGCGGCGGCCGCGGCGAACGCCTCGGCTTCCTGCTCGGTCGGCACGAAGCCGGTCGGGTTGTGCGGGAAGTTGAGGACGCAGACCGCCCGGCCCTGCGCTTCCACCAGCGCGCCCAGCGCCCGCTCCCACGCGGGAACGTCCCACGCCGCTCCGTCCAGCAGCCGCACCGGCTCGAGCCGCGCCCCGGCCACGGTGCCGAAGGTGGTGTCGTATCCGTCCCACCGCCGGTCGGGGACCAGCACGCGCTCTCCCGGCTCGAGGACGAGGAGCCCGACGGCGCAGAGCCCGCCGGTCACGCCGGCGGTCGCCACCGGAAGCGTGAGGCGCGACTCCAGCCCTTCCGGGGCCCCGCCCGCTGCGGCCTTCCCGGTGATCCACGCGCGCCAGCGCTCGCGGAACGCTCGGATTCCCGCCACCGGGGCGTAGGGGAACACCTCGGCCGGCGCCCAGGCGCCGAAGGCGGCCCGGATCTCGGGCAGGAAGGCGATCGAATCGACGTCCCCGGCCCCCGGCAGGATGCCGGGAGGCACGGTCACCACGCCCATGGTGGCGTCGAGCCCGCCGGCCCGTGCCGCCCGCTCGCCCCACACCCGGATCCCCTCGGGCATCCGCGCGCTCCGGCCGCGCGGCGAGAGGAAAGCGTCGAGCGAGGTCACTCTGGCTCGTCCGCCAGCCGCGCCGCAGAGAGGCCGACCGACGCGATGCCGAAAGCGTCGAAGAACACGTCCACGGTGGAGCGCCCCGCGGACCCCCGGAGGACGTAGTAGTCGGCGTCGTACCCGTCCAGCGAGCGGAACACGTCGAACGGCGAGTCCGTCCACAGGGGCTCCAGGTTCATGCCTTCGAACCGGTTCTTCGGGATGCACTGGCAGGCGGCGATCTCCTCCGCCATCCCGTGCAGGTCGAACGTGGTGTAGCGGTACCGGGGATCGATGTCGGGATGGCGCCCGCTCACTCCGGCCGCCACCAGCCAGTCCCGCACGAGGGTCGGGAAGGGCAGGCCGGCGGACTCCTCGACGTTCCGCTCACCGGAGTGGCCGCTCGATCCGAGTCGATAGTAAAACTCGTCGCCGAAGCGGTCGCCCAGGTAGACGAGGAACATCATGTACTCGTCGTGGAACGGCGACGCGTACTCGAATGGCAGCATCGTCATGCCGCCGTTCTGCCCGCTCAGGAACTGCCATACACGCACCAGCGGGCTGCCCCAGTACCCGCTGCGGGCCTCGGCGGCGAACGACATCGCCTCGTTCAGCCAGCGCTCGTCGCCGATCGTGCCGCGGGAGACGAAGTGCCAGCCCGCGTTCACCACGTGCTGGTGCTCATGGGCCAGGGTGGCCAGGGTGCGATCGATCCGGTCGTCCGGGTTCCAGACCGCGTAGAATGCCTCCACTCCCAGCGCCCGCACCCCGTCGCAGTAGACCCCCGACAAGCCCTGGAGAGCGGGCGTGAGCACCACGAGCACCACTCCGTTGCCGTCCCGGTCCGGTGTCGGCCCGAACAGCGCCGTGTTGCCGGGGAAGATGCGCTCGTCGAACTCCCGGCCCAGCGAATCGATCCGCGCCTGCCACTGGTCCGGCGGCGCGTCCACGTAGAGCGCCACGTGCCGGCCCGCGTAACGGAGCGGGGCCAGGCGGTTCGTCTCGATCATGCAGGACTTGATGTTCAGCGCGCCCGGGATCCCCGCCGCCGGCGCCAGGATCCCCGGATCCAGCGAGCCCGCCACCACGTCGCCGCGCTCCTCGACCACCACCGCGGGCCGCGATCCACGGGGCCGCGCGTCCGCCGTGAAGCCGCCCCCGGCCCCGGCCCCCGTATGGTGGAAACGGTAGGTGACCCCCGAGCGCTTGGGGTCCAGGTTCAGGGGGATCAGCGCGTAGCGGCCCTCGGAGGCCAGTGAGAACCGGAGGATCGCGCCGTTCGGCGGCGGGTCCAGGTGAGCGACCTCGCCCCGCGTGAGGTCGACGGGCACGACGGGCGCCGTGACGACCTCGAACGGCAGGTGCGAGTGCCGGTCCCCGGACAGGACGAACGAGACGCGCGTGCGGTCGGCGCCGCCGGGGGTGTCAAGCTCGACCGTGGCCCGGCCGTCCTGGTTGGTCACCACGCGCGTGGCGGAGAGACGACCGGCCCCGGCCTCCCGCTGGACGTCGAACGCCGCCCCCGGCCACGGGGCGAGGGAGTCGTCGGGCCCCGCCCGGCGCGCCAGCAGCGTCAGCGACACCTTCGCCGGCGCGCCGACCGCCCGCACCTGGACCTGCGGAGTGGCGTAGGACAGGACCACCCCGTCGCGGCCGCCCGGCGATCCGATCGGTCCGGCGTCCTCGCCGCAGGCGGCGAGCGCCAGGGCCAGGGCCAGGAACGCTCCGCGGCTACGCACCGACCAGCGCCTCCTCGCCCGCCCGGCGCGCCGCGCGCCCGGCCAGCGCCCGCCCCGTCGGGGTGGCGGCGCGGGCCACATCGCCGGGGCGGCCAGCGGCCACGATCTCGCCGCCCCCGTCCCCACCCTCGGGTCCCAGGTCGACGATCCAGTCCGCCCGGGCCACCACTCCCAGGTGATGCTCGATCAGGATCACCGTGTGGCCGCGGTCCACCAGCTGGTCGAGCACTCGGACCAACCCGCGGACATCCTCGTCGTGGAGGCCGGTGGTCGGCTCGTCCAGTAGGTAGAGCGTGCCGCGCGCGGCGCTCCCGCGCTTCGCCCCCGCACGGCCGCGCGGGGTCGCGGCGAGCTCGCGCGCGATCTTCAGCCGCTGGGCCTCGCCGCCCGAGAGCGTCGTGGCGGGCTGGCCGAGCCGCAGGTACCCGAGCCCCACCGACTGGAGGACCCGGAGGCCGCGGGCGGCCGCCGGCTCCCCCTCGAAGAATGCGATCGCCTCGTCCACCGTGAGCTCCAGCGTGTCGGCGATCGACCGCCCCCGCCACTCGACGGCCAGCACCTCGGCACGGAAGCGCCGCCCGCCGCACGCGTCGCAGGGCACGAACACGTCGGGCAGGAAGTGCATCTCGATTCGCTGGTGGCCATCCCCTCGGCACTCGGGGCAGCGGCCGTCCGGGGTGTTGAACGAGAAGTGTCCGGGTCCGAATCCGCGGCGCCGCGCCGAGGGCGTGTCGGCGTAGAGCTTCCGGATCGGATCGAACGCCTGGACGTACGTGACCGGGTTCGAGCGCGGGGACTTGCCGATCGGGGACTGGTCCACGACGGTGACGCCGGCCAGCCACTCGGCCCCTTCGATCCCCGCGTGCGCGCCCGGCGCGGCCGCCCCACCGCCCTCGGCGAAGCGCCGCTCCAGCGCGCGCGCCAGCACGTCGTGGACGAGCGTGGACTTGCCGGAGCCGGAGACGCCGGTGACCGCGGTGAGGGCACGGAGCGGAAAGCGGGCGCTGATGTCCTTCAGGTTGTGGTGGCGCGCGCCGCGGACCACCAGCCACGGCCCGTCGATTGGTCGCGGGTCCCGCTCCGGGAGCCGCGCCTCGCCCCGGAGCCAGGCGCCGGTCGCAGTGTCCGCCGCGGCCAGGGCCTCGGGCGCTCCGGCGAAGACCAGTCGGCCGCCCCGCTCGCCGGATCCCGGGCCGAGCTCGACCACCTGGTGGGCCGAGCGCACCACCTCCAGATCGTGCTCCACGACGACCACCGTGTTCCCGCGCTCCGCCAGGTCCGCCAGCAGCTCGATCACCCGCCGGGTGTCCCGGGCGTGGAGCCCGACCGAGGGCTCGTCCAGCACGTACAGTCCGTCCGTGAGCGGGCTCCCCAGCGCGTTCGCGATCGCGATCCGCTGGGCCTCTCCGCCCGACAGCGATCGCGTGAGCCGGTCGAGCGTGAGGTAGTCGAGGCCGACCTCGAGGACGAGCCGCACCCGGCGCTCGAGCTCCCGCAGGATCGGCCGCACGACCTCCTGCGGCCCCACCCGGTCGCCGAGACCCGCCAGCCACTCGGCCACCCGCGGCAGCGGCCACGTCACCACCTCGTCCAACGCGCGCCCGTCCACGCGGACCCACCCGGCTTCTGGCCGCAGGCGCCCGCCGCCGCAGTCCGGGCAGAGCCGATAGGACTGGTAGCGGCGCAGGAAGAACCGGATGTAGGCCTTGTACTTCTTGCGCTCGAGCCCCTCGAGGAACGGGATCATCCCCTCGAAGCGCTCGCCTTCGAAGCGGCCGCCGTGGAGGAGCGCGGCGCGCGCCTCCTCCGGCAGGTCCGACCAGGGCGCCGTCCACGGGAGGCCGGCCGCGCGGGCCTGCGACTCGAGGCGCTCCCGCTTCTTCCCGTAGCGCGGCAGGGTCCAGGGGACGAGTGCGCCGTCGGCGAGCGAGCGCGCGGGGTCGGGCACGATCCGGCCGGCGTCGTACTCCAGCAGGTTGCCGAACCCGTTGCAGGCGGGGCAGGCGCCGTACGGGCTGTTGAACGAAAAGAGAGAGGGTCGGATCGGGGGGAGCGCTCGGCCGCAGCCGTCGCACCGCGCATGCCGGCTGAAGCGGACCCCCGCCGGCGGGTCCAGGGCACTCCGCCGGAAGGCGACCGCCTCGCCGTCGCCCTCCTCGTAGGCCCGCTCCACCGCCTCGGCCACGCGCGCCGGCTCGGTGGCGCCGATCCGGATCCGGTCCACCACCACGAAGAGCGGAGTCTCCGCGGTCAGGTCGCGCCCCGGCTCCAGGTCGTCGAGGTGGACCTCGGCGCCGGCCGCGAGCACGCGCACGAAGCCGAGCGCGCGCAGGTTGTCGACCAGGACATCGTGGGTGAGGGCCTCGGACACCGGCAGGGCGAAGGCCACGTACCAGGCGCCCCCTTCGGCGGCCAGCTCGTCGGCCACCGAGGTAGGGGTCCGCGCCCGGACCGGCCGCTCGCACTCCGGGCAGATCGGCGTGCCGGCCCGCGCGAAGAGGAGTCGCAAGCCGTCGTACACCTCGGTCGCGGTCCCCACGGTGGAACGGCGGTTCATCGTCGGATTCGCCTGCTCGATCGCGATCGCCGGAGGGAGTCCCACGATCGAGTCGACGTCCGGACGCGGCAGCCGGTCGAGGAACTGGCGGGCGTAGGTCGAGAGCGATGCCACGTAGCGGCGCTGCCCCTCGGCGTAGAGCGTGTCCATCGTCAGGGACGACTTCCCGGAGCCGGAGACGCCGGTGACCACGGTCACCCGCGAGCGAGGGAAGCGCACGTCGATCCCGCGAAGGTTGTTCTGGCGGGCGCCGTGGACGGAGATATCGGGCAGGGAATGGTGAGTCACGGGATGTCGAATCTAGGTTTCGGCCGGTGGATGGCAAAGCGAATCGGTGGGGCCGGTCGCGTTGGCAAAGCCGGGCCCCGCGGATAGACTCCCCGCCATGCCTCCGGCAGAGCGCCCGCCCACCGAGCGCAGCCGCTCCCTGCGCGAGGAGTGCCTCGAGCACCTCGACGCCCTTTACGGCGCGGCCCTCCGCATGACCCGCGACCCCCACGATGCGGAGGACCTGGTCCAGGAGACCTACCTGAAGGCCGTCCGCGCCCTGCCCGGCTATCGCGAGGAGACCGGCTGCAAGGCGTGGCTGTTCCGGATCCTCACCAACACGTACATCGACGTCTACCGCAAGCGCCGCCGCTCCCCGGCGGAGGTCGAGTTCGAGGACGAGGGCGCGGGGGGCGCCGCCGGGGACGCCGTTGCCGTCGAGGTGGATTACGACGACGACTGGCTTTCGCGCGTCTTCGACGACGAGGTGAAGGCCGCGATCGACGCCCTGCCCGACGCCTTCCGCGAGCTGATCGTCCTGCGGGATCTCGAGGGGTTCACCTACCGCGAGTGCTCGGATCTCCTGACGATCCCGATCGGCACCGTCATGAGCCGGCTCCATCGCGGCCGGCGCTCGTTGGCCGAGGGGCTGCGCGCGTACGGGGCGAAGCGGGGCTACTCGGTGGCCGGGGGCCCCGGCGCGGAGCCGACCGCCCGCCGGGCCCCGGCCGACCCCGCGTTCGGCGAGGCCTGAGCCGTTGGCCCTTCCCCTCTTCCGGCTCCTCGGCATCCGCGTCACGCTGGACCCGTCGTGGTTCCTGATCTTCCTGCTGGTCGCCTGGTCGCTCTCGGTGGGCTACCTCCCGAGCCAGCTCCCGGCCGCCCCGCCGGCCGTCGTCTGGGCACTCGGCGCCGGGCTCGCGCTGGCCCTGTTCGGGAGCGTCCTCGCCCACGAGTTCTCGCACGCCCTGGTAGCCAGGAGCCGCGGCGGCCGGGTGGACGAGATCATGCTCTTCGTCTTCGGCGGCGTGGCCAAGCTGCGGGACGAGCCGGCGGACGCGCGGAGCGAGTTCCTGATCGCCGCCGCCGGACCCGCGCTCTCGATCGCGCTCGGGGTGACGTTCATCGGGGCGGCCGGCACCGTGGCGGACGCGGCGCCGCGGGCGGCGGTCGTCGGATTCCTGTGGCTCGGCTGGATCAATCTCGCGCTGGCGATCTTCAACCTGATCCCCGGCTTCCCGCTGGACGGCGGGCGCATCCTGCGGGCGATCCTGTGGTGGCGCACGGGCGACTTCGAGCGCGCCACGGTGGGCGCCGCCCGGACGGGGCAGGTGTTCGCCGGGCTCCTGATCGCCACCGGGGTCGTGATGACGCTCCTGACCGGCTCCATGAGCTGGCTGTGGGAGGTGCTGATCGGGTGGTTCCTGTGGTCGGCCGCCACCCGCAGCATCCGGTCGGCCCGCCTGCGCGACGCGGTCGAGGGGGTCACCGTCCGGGACGTCATGACCGACCGCGTCCCGGCGATCCGCGCCGACCACGACGTCCGGGTGGCCCTGGCCCAGGCGGCCGCCGGCGAGGTGGAGGAGCTGGCGGTGATCGAGCGGGACGGCCGGCTGGTCGGCGTGGTCTCGGCCGGGGCGCTGCGGGAAGCGGCGTCGGCGGTTCCGGGCCGCCCCGCGGCGGACGTGGCCCGGCCGCCCGACCCGCTCCAGACGATCGGCCCCGACGAGCCGGCCGAGGCGCTCGTGACGCGGCTCGGCGCCCTGGGCGGGCGGCTCCTCCTCGTCGTCGACGGGGGCCGTCTGCTCGGCACCGTCGACCCGCGGGCCCTGATCGCGGCCGTTCGCCGGGCCGACGTGGAGATCGACGAGACGGGCGGCGGATGACGACGTCCGGCCCGCACGCCGTGGTCCTCCGGGGGCCCGTCCTCTACCCCGACTCCCCCGACCGGGTGAAGGCGTGGGCGGACGGGTTCGTGCGCCTCGACGCGGACGGTCGGATCGCGGCCTCGGGCCCGTGGGAGCCCGGCGTGGCGGGCGAGTCCGACCGGGTGGTCGAGACCGGCCGGGCGCTCGTCCTCCCGGCGTTCGTCGACGCCCACGTCCATCTCCCCCAGCTCGACGTCCGCGGGAGCTGGGGACTGCCGCTCCTGCAGTGGCTGGACCGGTGGGTCTACCCGGCCGAGGCCGCGTTCGCCGATCCCGACCACGCCGAGGCGGTCGCGACCCGGTTCTTCGCCGCGCTGGCCGCGGCCGGCGTGGGCACCGCCGCGGTCTTCGGCACCGTCCACGCCGCGGCCGTCGAGCGCGCGTTCCGGGTGGCCGAGACCAGCGGGCTCCGGGTGCTGATGGGGAAGGTGCTGATGGACCGTTCGGCGCCGGACGCGCTGCTCGA
Organism: Gemmatimonadota bacterium; assembly: GCA_035524915.1. Lineage (GTDB taxonomy): Bacteria > Gemmatimonadota > Gemmatimonadetes > JACCXV01 > JAHWKZ01 > DATLFF01. The sequence continues at coordinate 13,205 of DATLFF010000001.1, forward strand.
GCCGGCCGAAGCCGGGATCCGCGCGAGTCTCGCGCTCGCCGAGCGGTGGGAGGGGGCGGCCGGCGGGCGGCTCGGCTACGCGATCACGCCGCGCTTCGCGCCGACCTGCTCGCAGGAGCTCCTGGCCGCCGCCGGTCGCGCCGCGCGCGACTCCGGCCTCCGCATCCAGACCCACCTCTCCGAGTCGCCGGGCGAGGTCGCCCGCGTGGCCGAGCTCTTCCCCGACGCCCCGGACTACCTGGCCGTCTACGCGCGGGTCGGGCTGGTCGGGGAGGGGACCGTCCTCGCGCACACCATCCACTGCTCCGACGGCGAGTACGGCCGGATCGCCGGCGGCGGCGCGGCGATCGCCTGCTGCCCCTCGTCGAACGCGTTCCTCGGCTCCGGGGCCTTCCCGCTGGCCCGGGCCCGGGAAGCGGGCGCCCGGATCGCCGTCGGATCCGACGTCGGAGCGGGCCCGCAGTTCTCGCCGCTCGACGTCCTTCGGCACCTGGCCCACCTGGGCGACGTCGGACCGGCCGAGCTCCTCTGGCGGGGGACCGCGGCCGGCGCCGAGGCGCTCGGCTTCGGCGGCGCGACCGGCCGGCTGACCGCCGGCTCGTCCGCCGACATCGTCCTCCTCGAGCCCCCCGAGGGCGCCCCCGCCGATCCGCTCGAGGCGTTCACCACCGCCGTCTTTCGCCAGCCGGAGACGCGCGTAGTGGCGACCCTCGTGGAGGGACGCGTGATCCACGGGAGCTTACAAACAAATTTGTAGGATTCAGACCCGGACGGCGCTCAGAATCTTCGAGTAGCCGAGCCGGCTGAACGGCCAGCGCGTCGCAAGCCGCCGGTCCAGCCGGTGGAGCCGGTGGAAAGCGGCCGCCCGCCAACCCGTGATCGGCCGTTCCGCCGCCACCGGTGCCAGGAGCGTGAGCACGTGGATCCCCGCCGCGTCCAGCACGCGGAAGCCGTGGCGCTCCAGCAGGCCCCGGATCTCGCGGTGCGTGAACGTCTTGAGCTTGAGCCGCTGGGTGCGCCCGGCGTCGTCCACGTACTCCCAGTCCCGCACCGCGCCGCCGCGGGTGGCGAGCGCGGTCAGGAGCCGCCGCGGGCGCAGCAGCGTCCGGGCGTGCCACTCGTTGTCGATCGACAGCACGACCACGCCGCCGGGCTTCGTCACGCGGGCCAGCTCGCGGACCACCGCCTCGTGGTCGGCGATGTGGGAGAGCGGCTCGCCGTAGGACTGGACCGCGTCGAACGCCGAGTCGGCGAACGGGAGCATGGTCGCGTCGGCGACCAGCGCCGTGCCGCTCCTGCCGGCCAGCTTCTCGCGCGCCTTCCGGACCAGCGAGCGCGAGACGTCGATCCCGACCGCGTAGTCGACCCGCTCCGCCAGCAGACGCGTATGGATGCCGGTGCCGCAGCCCAGGTCCAGCACCCGGCCGCGCCAGGCGGCGGCGTGCCGCTCCAAGTCGTCGGCGTAGGCCACGTACTGGCCGGCGTAGAAGGGGTGGGAGTCGATGTCGTCGTAGGTCTCGGCCATCGAGTCGTAGGCCGAAGCCACGTCGTGCCCCGACGAGATCGAGGGCGCGGCGATGGACCGGCGGCGGCGGCCGGGCCGCGCGGCGGGCGGCTCAGAAATGGTAGTGGAGGCCGATCTGCGGCAGCGGCAGGAGATCCCCGCTGTCGGTCCAGTACGTGAACAGCGCCTCCAGCGTCAGGCCCAGCCGCTCGCTCGCGGGGAGCTCGATCCCGGCCCCCACGCCGAGGCCGGTGGAGGTGTCCACGTCGTCCACCTCGCGGGTCTCGACCAGGTTGCCGTCGTCGTCGAAGATCTCCTCGGTCTTCTCGCCGGAACGGCGCCACCAGGAGGCCGACGCCACCAGGTACATCCGCCGGCGGCCGTCGTCGGAGAGGATCTTGAGGCCGGAGACGCCGGCGTCGAAGAACGA
>DATLFF010000002.1:0-3084 GCA_035524915.1 Gemmatimonadota bacterium
GAGCCCGCGCGCCCCGTGCTCGAGCCCGCTGCCGCGCTCGTCCTGCCCGTGCTCGGCCGCCTCGCGCGGCGCTCGGCGGGCCGCCCGGATCGCTGACCGCGCTTCGAGTGGGCTGGGGGGCCGGCTAGCCCGGGGTGCCGCCCGGCTCGGGCAGGATTTCCGCGCAGACGTCGTAGATCAGCTCGTTGGCGAAGCCGCGCCGCTGGAGGTAGCCGGCCAGCCGCCGCCAGCGCGCGGCGTCGTCCAGCCCGTCGAGCCGGCTCATCCGCCTCTCCGCCAGGCCCCGGGCGAGCGAGCGATCGTCGGCGTCCTCCTCCTCGAACGCCCCCCGCACCGCGGCCGCCGCGAGCGCGGCGGGTACGCCCTTCTCCACCAGCTCGGTCACCACGAGCCGCTCCGCGCGGGGATCGAGCCGCACCGCGTCGCGGGCCCACGCGGCGGCGTACCGGGCGTCGGAGACCAGCTCCCGGGCGGCCAGCTCCTGCACCACTTCGCGCACGGTGGCGGGGTCGGCACCGGGCCGGCGGGCCAGCTTCTCTCCCAGCTCCTTGACCGAGTGCTCCCGGCGGGCGAGCAGGTCGAGGGCCTTCGCCTTCACCGCGTCGCGGGCCGCCGGATCCGTCACCGCGGGGATGGCGGGGTCGCCGCCGGGGCCTCCTTCGGGATCAGCACCCACAGGATCAGGTAGACCAGGATCCCGGGGAACGCGGCCGAGAACACGGAGACGACTACGTACACGATCCGGAGCATGGTGGGTGAGATGTCCCACCGCTCGGCGAGGCCGCCGACCACGCCGGCGATCATGCAGTTCCGGCGCGAGCGGCGCAGCGGAGGCGTGCCGATGTCGACCATCAGCAGTGCGCCGCGCCGCGCTTCTCGAGGTAGCGCTGGTGGTAGTCCTCGGCCCGCCAGAACGGGCCGGCCGGGGCCACCTCGGTGGCAATCGGCCGGGGAAGCTTCGCCTCCGAGTCGAGCCGCGCGATCGCCTCGCGGGCCGCGGCGGCCTGCGCCTCGTCGTGGGCGAAGATCGCGGAGCGATACTGCGATCCCACGTCGGGCCCCTGTCGGTTCCGCTGGGTGGGGTCGTGGATCTCCCAGAACTTCTCGAGGAGCTCCTCGTAGGAGACCCGCTCGGGATCGTACTCGACCCGCACGGCCTCCGCGTGGCCGGTGCCGCCGCTACAAACATCTTTGTAAGACGGATTCTCGGTCGCTCCACCCGTGTAGCCCGACTCCGCCTCGACCACGCCGGGGACGCGCCGGAACGCCTCCTCGACGCCCCAGAAGCACCCGGCCGCGAACGTCGCCTGTCTCGTGTCCATCGTCGCCTCCTTCAGGAATCTCCGGCCAGCGCCGCGATCTCGGCGTGCCGGAAGCAGTCCATCGTATGGTCGTTCACCATCCCGACCGCCTGCATGAACGCGTAGCAGGTGGTCGGGCCCACGAACCGGAACCCCCGGCGCTTGAGCTCCCTCGACAGCGCCGCCGACTCCGGCGTGGAGGCCGGAAGCTCGCCGGAGCGGCGCCGGCCGCCATCGCGGGGGCGCCCGCCGACGAGCGACCACACCCAGACCGCGAACGGGCCGCGCTCCTCGCGGACGGCGAGGAGCGCCCGGGCGTTGACCACCGCGGACTCGATCTTCCCCCGGTGCCGGACGATCCCGGAATCCTCCACCAGCCGGTCAATCCGGCGGCGGTCGAACTTCGCCACCGCCGCCGGGTCGAAGCCCGCGAACGCTCGCCGGTACCCCGCGCGCTTGCCGAGGATCGTCTCCCACGAGAGTCCCGCCTGGGCGCCCTCGAGGACCAGCATCTCGAAGAGCCGGCGGTCGTCGTGGACCGGCACCCCCCACTCCTCGTCGTGATAGGCGACTGAGGCGTTGGTCGCGGCCCAGGCGCACCGCGGACGATCCGCGGTCATCCCGCCGGTCCGGAACGTCCGGCCGCGGGGAACCACTCCGGCCGTGGCCACGAGGCCGCGATCCCCAGCGCCATGATCGCCAGCCCGCCCGCCAGGGGGGCCGTACCGCCGCCCAGCAGGTAGAGCGTGATGCCGAAGAGCGCCGCCCCTTCGAGCAGCGCCCAGCCGAGGATCAGGAGCTGGAGCGTCCCTTGCGGACCACTTCCGGCGCCGCGGGCGCGGGCGGCGGGCGCCGCGTCCCCGATGGCGCGCCCGCGGAAGAGCCACCAGCCCAGCAGCGCGGCGGCGGCCACGCCGTACCACACCCATGTGAGCGTCCGGACCACGCCCGGCGCGAGGGGGTCGATCACTTCCTGCAGGGCGAAGACCGCCACGATCGCGTAGGTCGCCACGCCGCCCAGGAGCACCAGCGCGATCATCCGCGCCGCCGCGTGGGAGGGCGACGGCCCCGGTCGGGGTGCGCTCACCGGACCTCGGCCAGCTCGAACTCGAGGCCACCGAGGGACCCCGCCACCAGGTTGTAGAGCGCCGCCGCGAAGATTCCGCCGACGAACCCCATGAGCCCGTAGAAGAGCGGCATGAAGATCAGCGCGCCGACCCCGAAGAGTACGCCCACGAGCGGCTCGCTCGACTCGGCGGCCGCCGCGCCGATCGCCGCGCCGAAGATCGAGAAGAGGGCGAAGATCGCCCCCGCGATCAGGCCGAAGCCCGCGTAGATCGCACCCATGATCTTGGCCAGGGACAGGACCCCGATCCGTCGTACCACCATTCCGCGACCTCCTTCGGGCTGACTCCGCGCGGACGGCGGCGGCTTTACGGCCGGCTAGGGATCGAACCGATCCCGCTCCAGGAGCACCGCCTCCGTCCGGTCGCCGAACGTGAATACCGAGCGGAACGTGCCCCGGACACCGACCCGCGCGCCTTCGCGCGGCGCGCCGCCCGACTGGTTGACGACGTTCAGCGTACCCGTTCCATCGCTCAGCCGGTAGGCGCCGCGGCCGAAGCCGCCGATCGACTCGCGGACGTCGCCCTTCACGCGCACGGTCTTGCCGTCGTAGCGGCCGGGGTCGTCCAGCAGCTCGCCGATCCGGATCGTGCTGGCGCAGCCGGCGAGGAGGAGCGCGGCGGCGAAGGCCGCCAGCGCGGGTCGTGCCTGCCTCATG
>DATLFF010000003.1:0-2022 GCA_035524915.1 Gemmatimonadota bacterium
CCATCTGGGAGCAGCGCATCCCCGAGGGGCTCGAGGACTAGAACGAAACGGCCCGCCGCGCCCGGGGGCACGGCGGGCCGTCGCGTGTCGGGAACCAGCCGGGCTAGCGCGGAGCGCGGATCGCCCGGTGCTGCTGCCCACCGCCGGGGGCCCACACCTGCAGGTAGACCACCTCGCCCGGCTCGAGGGCGTCGACCGCGGCGCGGTATTCGGCCAGGTTCCGGACCGGTGAGTCGCCGATCCTCGTGATCACGAGGTTGGGGGCGAGACCGGCATCCCGGGCCGGACCCAGCGGGTCCACCTCGACCACCATCACGCCGGCCGGGATCTCGGCCTGGTCGATCCGGGCGCGGGCCGCCATGGTGCGCCGCACGTCGGGGCTCAGGCCCCGGACCTGCATCCCCAGGGCGGCCTCGCTCGAGCCGCTCTCGGGCGACGGGGCCCCGCCGACGAGCGCCGGCTCCGCCACCACGTTCGGGCGCTCGCTCAGCCGCACGTCGATCCCTCGCTCGCGTCCGCCACGCCACACCGTGAGCTCGACCTCGTCACCAGGCTCGTGGAACGCGATGGCCTGCGGGAGCTCGCTCACCGTTCGGGTGGGCCGGTCCTCGACGGCGAGGACCACGTCGTTGACCTGCAGGCCGGCGCGGCGCGCGGGGTTCCCCGGCACCTCGGTAAACCCGTCGATCCGGACGCCGGTGATCCGATCGAGCCCGAGCGCCTCGGCGTCGAGCGCGGTCACCGCCTGGATCTGGACCCCCAGGACGGCGCGGCGGACCTCGCCGCGATCGATGAGCTGGCCCATGACCTCACGGGCGATCGAGACGGGGATCGCGAACCCGTACCCCTGGTAGGCCCCGGTCCGCGATGCGATCGCCGTATTGATGCCGATCACTTCACCCTCGATGTTCACCAGCGGGCCGCCGGAGTTGCCCGGATTGATGGCCGCGTCGGTCTGGATGAAGTTCTCGATCGCATACTGGTTCTCCCGGCCGCCGATGATCTGCAGGTTGCCCCGGCCGATCGCGCTCACGATCCCCGCCGTCATGGTAAAGTCGAGCCCGAAGGGGTTGCCGAAGGCAAGCACCCACTCGCCCACTTGGACCTCGTCGATCGTGGTCAGGCGGGCCGGGGTCAGGTCGCCAGCGTCGATCTTGAGCACCGCCAGGTCGGTGGAGGGATCCCGACCCACCACGGTGGCGTCGAACTGGCGCCGGTCGTGGAGCACCACCTGGATGCCCTCCAGGCCGTCGATCACGTGGTTGTTCGTGAGGATGAAGCCGTCGTCCCGCACGATCACCCCCGACCCGCCGCTCTCGCGGTACTGGGGGCCGCGCCCGTTCGGGGCGTGGAACTCGAAGAACTCCTCGAACGGAGTGCCCTCAAGCTGCGGCTGCCCGGCGGTCATCCGGCGCTGGCCGGTCACGAAGACGACCGACGGCGTGACCTCCTGGGCGATGCGCGTGAAGGCGTTCGAGGTGGCCTGGAGCGAGGCCTGCGTGGTCGGCGCCGTCGAGACCCCGGAAGACTGGATCGCCAGCGTGGCCGGCGTCCAGTCCAGCGAGGACGCGAACAGGACGCCGAGCCCGAGCGAGGCCAGCCCGACGACCAGAGTGATCAGCTTGGTCTTGATCGGATTGGGCATGTGGCTTGGAACCTCCTGGCTCTGGATCTTGGATGCAGGGAGCGAAGCCGCCCCATGGGGCGGCCGAAACCTCGCTTCCTCCCTATACCACCTCGGGGTCGCGGAGTTCCGGTCGGTCCCGCGGCTCCAATCTAGCACCGCCGCGCGCCCCCGGCCGGAGCGCCCGCGCCGCCCCCAGCGCGAAGCCGGCGCCGGCGCACAGGAGGTGGAGGAGGTGGAGCGGGATGCCGGCGAGGACCAGGCGAATCCCGCCGCGGCGGGCCAGCAGGCGGTGGTAGTCCAGGTGGAGCGCGGACGCGGCCGCGGCCAGCGCCACGCCGGCCCCGGCCAGCGGCGGAGCCCAGGGGGAGGCGGCCAGGCAGGCCGCTCCCGCGCAG
>DATLFF010000004.1:0-13088 GCA_035524915.1 Gemmatimonadota bacterium
CGCCCGCGCGATCGACGCCCCGCGCGGTGGTGCGGTGGACGGCCGTGGCGGGGTTCGCGACCGCGGCGCTCGCGGGGCCGGCGGCCGGCCAGGAGACGCGCGGCGCCCTCGAGGAGGCCCGGCGGCTCCGGAACGCCGGCGAGCTGGATCTCGCCGCTACGGTGCTCGGCCACCGCCTCTCTCTCGCCCCCGACGACGTCGACGCCCGATGGCTGCTGGCCCAGACCCTCTACTGGATGGGCGACGTCGCGGCCGCGCGCGCCGAGTACGCGCGGGCGCTCGCCAGGCGACCCGGCGACGCCGGCCTGCGGCTCGACTACGCGCGGTTCCTGATCGACACCGGACGGGCGGGGGAGGCGAAGGGCGTCCTGGCGCCGCTCGCCGAGCGGGCGCCGCCGGGGTGGGAGCCGGAGGTCCGGCGCGTCGAGCGGACGATACTCGCGGCGACCGCGCCGTGGGCGCGGGTCGCGCCGAGCGCCCGCGACGACTCCCAGCCGCTGACCCGGATGGCGATCGAGGCCGAAGCCGGCTTCTGGCCCGCCGACGGTCTCTCTCTGGCGGTCCGCGTCACCCCTCAGAGGTACGAGGGGGAGCTCGAGATCTTCGGCGAGAGCCACGAGGTGACCGCCACCGAGGCCGTCGCCGCGGTGGCGTACGCGCCCGCGGGATCCCCCGTCGCGGTCGAGGTCTCCGCGGGGGTGGCCACCCGCGACCGCCCGGAGACGACCGACGCGATCGTCGATGCGAGCGTGGCCGTCCGGCTGCCGCGCGGGATCGCGCTCCGCGGCGGGGGCTCCCGCCAGCCGTACCTGTGGACGGTCTCGAGCCTGGCCCGCGACGTGCGGGTCGACGGTCTCGAGGTGGCCCTCGACCGCTCCGGCGCTCCGCGCTGGGCGTTCGAGGCCGGCGCCCGCAGGGAGACGTTCGACCTGGGAGAGGGGCTCTCGGAGCCCGGCGCGTCGGGCCGCGACGACAACGCGGTGACGAGCGCGTGGGCGTGGATGCTGGCGCCGCTGTGGATCCGCGACCGCGCCTCCCTCCGGGCCGGCTACGCCTTCCAGTGGCAGGACTCCGAGGAGAGCCGCTTCGCCGGCGAGGGGACCTACGATCCGTACTACACGCCCGAGGAGGTGCGCGTCCACAGCGTGGTCGCGGCGGTCGCGCTCCGCCCGTCTCCGGACGTCTCCATCCACGCCGACGGGGCGGTCGGGCTGGCCGCCACGGAGCGCGCCCCGCAGGCGCCGCCGATCATCGGGCCCGCAGATCCCCCCGGCCCGGGCCTCCCCGGCGCCCCGATCACGTTCGTCGACCGCGACTTCACCCCGTGGCGCGCCCGCGCCACCCTGGTCGCGGCGCTCGGCGCCACCGGGGAGCTCCGCGCCGAGGTCGAGAGGAACGAGGGCGCGTTCTTCGAGATGACCCGCGGGGAGGTGTCGCTGACGTGGCGGCTCGGGCGATGAGGACCGCGATCCGGCGGTGACCGCCGGCGCGAACCCGACGTCGCGCGCCGATCTCGGCCTCTGGCGCCACCGCCGGGCCGCCGCTGTACGGCCCCTCGATCGGGTGGTGCTGGTGGTCCTCTTCGTGGCCGGCGTCCTGTCGGTCCTGCGCTTCGCCGACTGGTGGTTCCGCGCCGGGCACGTGGCGAGCACGGCGCTGTACGTCATCCTGTCGCTGGCGGTCTGGTACGGGGTCGTCCGGATCGTCCTGGGATGGATCGACCTCCTGTCGGTACGCCGCCCCGGACACCGGCCGGCCCCCGAGGGGCTCGAGGTGGCGATTTTCACCACCGCGGCCCCGGGCGAGCCGCCGGCGATGTTCGAGACCACGCTGGCGGCGTGCGCGGAGGTCCGCTACCCCCACACCACCTACCTCCTCGACGACACCCGCGACCCGCGCCTCCGCGAGATCGCCGAGGCCCACGGCGCGGTGTGGCTGGAGCTCCTCGACGTGGCGGGCGCGAAGGCGGGGAAGATCAACGCCGCGCTCGCGGCGACGGACGAGGAGATCGTCCTGGTCCTCGACCCCGACCACGTCCCGTTCCAGGAGTTCCTCGACCGGGTGCTGGGCCACTTCGACGATCCCGAGGTGGGATTCGTCCAGGTCGCCCAGGGGTACTACAACCAGCGCCGATCGTTCACCGCCCGCGGCGCCGCCGAGCAGACCTACGCCTTCTACGGCCCCACGATGATGGGCCTCCACGGCCACGGTTCGAACGTGGCGATCGGCGCCAACTGCACCTTCCGCCGATCGGCGCTCGAGTCGATCGGCGGGCACGGGATCGGCCTCGCCGAAGACCTGGTGACCGCCATCCGGCTCCACGCCGCCGGGTGGCGGTCGGTGTACGTGCCGGAGATCGTGAGCCGCGGCCTGGTGCCCGAGGATCTCGGCTCGTTCTATCGCCAGCAGCTCAAGTGGTCGCGGGGAGTGTGGGAGGTTCTCTTCAGCGAGCTGCCCCGGGCCTGGGGCGGCCTCTCCATCCGCCAGCGGCTCGCGTACGCGGCGATCGGCACCTACTACCTTTTCGGCGTGACCACGCTCGCCTACCTCGCCATCCCCTATCTCTACCTGTGGGCCGGAATCCAGCCGGCGTCGATGCGGTTCGCCGACTTCGTGATGAACGGCGCACCGGTCGCGATGCTCGCGATCGCGATCTACCTCTACGCCCAGCGATGGCTGACCGACCGGCCGCGGGAGCGGGGCCTCCACTGGCGGGGCTTGTCCCTCAAGGTCGCCTGCTGGCCGGTCTACCTGGCGGGCACCGCGCTCGGGATCCTCCGTCGGGAGATCCCGTACGTGCCGACGGCCAAGGAGGCGCGCAAGGGCGCGTTCTGGACCCTCGCCGCTCCTCACCTGGCGCTGCTGGCGCTGTACGCCGTGACCCTGGCGTGGACGTTCTGGCGGCGGACGGTCGGCACCCCCGAGGCGTACCTGGCTCTCACGAGCGAGGCGGTGTGGGGGATGGTCGCCTTCGCCACCGCGAGCGCCGCGATGGTGGTCGGCGGCGTGCGGGCCGCGTGGGAGTCTCGCCACCCGCCGGTCGGTGGCGCCTGGGACGCGGTACCCGAACGGGTCGGCGGCGAGGCGTGAGGCGTCGCTACCGGATCGGCCTCACGGGGGCCGGGCTGATCGGCGGGGTCCTGGTCGTCGTCGGCCTGGCCACCCTCGGCGGCACCGCCGAGGGGCCGATCTCCGCCGCGCTCGACGAGGTCGGCTCGTGGGTCCGCGCCGTCGAGGGGCGGATCGCGCGGCGAGTGAGGGGCGGCAGCCGCGCCGAGAGTCTGGAGTGGTTCGCTTCCTACCGGGAGGACTCCGCGCGGCTCGCCTCACCCGACGTCGTGCTGCTCGGCGGCTACGGCGGCGGCCAGCCGATCGCCGACGCCGTCGCGCTCGAGGAAGCGCTGGGCACCACCTTCCCCTTGCTCCACACCTACGCCGCCTGGGGCGACGGCGCCGAGTTCGACTTCCCGGACGCGTTCGTCGAGGCGGTCCGTGACCTCGGGTCCGTGCCGGTGATCACCTGGGAGCCGTGGCTCACCACGTTCGAGAATCGGCTCCACCCCCACCTGCCGCTCCGGACCGAGCGCGACCGGGGCGGTCTGGCGGGGATCGCCCGGGGCGACTACGACTTCTACGTCGACGCCTGGGCGCGCAAAGCCGCCGGCCACGGCGAGCCGATCGTCCTCCGTTTCGCCCACGAGATGAACGACTCCTACCGCTATCCGTGGGGCCAGCAGAACAACGGGGTCGCCGACTTCATCGCCGCCTGGCGCCACGTGGTGGACCGGTTCCGCGCCGCCGGAGCCGACGACGTGATGTGGGCGTGGTCGCCCCATCTCGCCTATGAGGGGTACTGGTCGTACTGGCCCGGCGACGAGTACGTCGACTGGATCGCCACCGGAGCGCTCAACTACGGCACCGCCGCGGTGTGGTCCGAATGGTACGGCTTCGACCAGATCTTCGGCCGCCACTACATGGAGCTCCACCAGGTCGGCAAGCCGATCCTGATCGCCGAGTTCGGCTCGCTCGCCGTGGGCGGCGACCGGGCGGCGTGGTACCGCGACGCGCTCGAGGCCCTGCCCCGGCTCTATCCCGCCGTCCGCGGGGTGCTGTTCTTCGAGGTCGCATCCGACGCCACCGTCACGCCGAAGGCGCTCGACTGGACGATCGCCGACGACCCGGAGGTCGTCGGCGCGGTTCGACGAGCGATCCGCGGATGGCCGGGCCCGTACGGGGAAGAGTAGGGGCGGGAGGTCCGCCGGCCCGGTCGAACCGCCGGAGGCGCGGAGGAGCACCGCGCCGATTTCGATCAGGAGTCGAGCGAAGTCGGCCGGTGGGCGCCGTCGCCCTGGGCCAGGCGGTCGATCTCGCGGACCCGGTCGACCGACACCACCAGTCCCAGGGTCCCGTCCACCAGCTCGTTCCACTCGGCCACGTAGTCCATGACCTGCTGTTGGACCCGCGAGGTCGGGCGGCGCTCCTTCTCGAGGAACTTGAAGCAGATCGTCCCCAGGTTGATCTCGTACTGGCGCTCGATGCGGCGCAGCGCCAGGCAGGCGCGCAGGGTGGTGTCGTCTTCGAGCCCCCGGTAGTGGCGGGCGATCGAGGCGGGCGAGTTGTCGTGCTCGCGGAAACGGCGCGCCGCGAGCTCGACGTGATCCAGAGTCAGCAGGATATAGTGCATGAGTCGGGCGGAATATAGGGAGCTGCCGGACCCCGCGAAAGCGTTTTGCCCTACTCTCGACTGCGCGCGCGGACGCGCGCCAGCCACAGGCCCCACGGCCCCCAGAGCAAGTACGCGAAACGGGCCGGGACCGCCCCCGCGGGCGGCTCCCACGCGACCTCGGCCGCCAGCGCCGCGACGGAGGCGAGTGCGCAGAGGAGCGAGAAGCGGCCGAAGCCGCGCCCCGGCTTCGCGGCCCGGAGCCGCCACCCGACGGCGAGCCACCACGCGGCCACCGCGACCACGGCGACGATCTCCGCCGACACACGGGCTCGGTCGACCACGTCTCCCACCAGCCCCGCGCCCGATACCGCGAACCCGGCCGCGCCGAGGAGCGCCCAGTTTCGAAGCCACCGCCCTCCGCTGTCCCGCGGGAAGGACCCCGCGAATCCGATCGAGGCGGCCGCCAGGAGGAGTCCGCCGGCCAGGAAGCCGATCGCGATCAGGGTCCCGAAGCCGCCCCCCAGGTGGAAAGGCAGGAGCACCGTCGCCGCCAGCGTCAGCAGTCCGCCGAGGAGCGCGGTGCCGATCTCCCCCCGCCGCGCCGTCACTCGAAGAGGGTCTCCTGATCCCCGGTCGCGGCCGGCGGCCGGCCGGAGAGCCCCAGGTGCCGGTACGCCCGTTCGGTGGCCACGCGCCCGCGCGGGGTGCGGTGCAGGAACCCCTCCTGGATGAGGAACGGCTCGTGCACCTCTTCCAGCGTGTCGGCGTCCTCCCCGACCGCGACGGCCAGCGACGACACGCCCACGGGCCCGCCGCCGAACTTGTCGATCAACGTCGTGAGGATGCGGGCGTCCATCTCGTCGAGGCCCGCCTCGTCCACCTCGAGCGCGACCAGGGCCTGCTCGGCGAGCGGACCGGTGATCACGCCCTCGCCCTCCACCTGGGCCCAGTCGCGCGCCCATTTCAGGAGCCGGTTCGCCACCCGGGCCGTGCCTCGCGAGCGCCGGGCGATCGTCTCCACCCCCGCCGGGTCGATCTCGATCCCCAGGATCCGCGCCGAGCGCTCCACGATCCGGGCGAGCTCCTCGGGCGAGTAGAAGTCGAGCCGCCCGGCGATCTCGAATCGCGAACGCAAGGGCCCGGTCAGGAGCCCCTGCTTGGTGGTGGCCCCGACCAGCGTGAACCGCTCGAGCGGCAGCGTCACGCTGCGCGCGGCCGGCCCCGAGTCGATCAGGATGTCGAGCTGGAACTCCTCCATCGCCGGATAGATGTACTCCTCGACCACGGTCTTCAGGCGGTGGATCTCGTCGATGAAGAGGATGTCGCCGCGCTTCAGGCCCGTCAGGAGACCGGCGAGATCGCCGGGCTTGTCGAGCACGGGACCGCTCGTCACCCGGACATCCACGCCCATCTCGGCGGCCAGGATGTGCGCCAGCGTGGTCTTGCCGAGACCTGGCGGGCCGCTGAAGAGGCAGTGCCCGAGCGGCTCGCCGCGGCCGCGCGCCGCCGCGATCGCGATGGACAGGTTGCGCTTCAGCTTCTCCTGGCCCGCGAACTCGGTCAGTCGGCGGGGGCGGAGCGTCTCTTCGAACGCCGCCTCCTCGGGGGCGGCCGACTCGGGCCGCGTGGCGCGCCCACCGGAGAGGTGGGACTGGAAGCCCTTCGGGCGCTTCTCGGCCACCGTCTACTCCCGGATCGCCGAGAGGGCGCGGCGGGTGAGCTCGGGAGCCGGCAGGTCGTCGCCGCTCTCGAGCGCGTCGCGGACGGCGCGCTCGGCCGCCGCGCGGCGGATGCCGAGCGCGACCAGGGCCTTGACCGCGTCTTCGCCCGAGGTGGTGAGCGCGGGGCCGCCGTCGGCCACATCCTCGGGCTCGGCCATCTCGGCCAGCTTGTCCCTGAGCTCGACCACCATCCGCTCGGCCGTCTTCTTCCCCACCCCGCTGATCCCCGTCAGGGTCGCCAGGTCACCGCGGGCGATCGCCCCGGCGAAGCGCTCGGGCGAGAGCCGCGACAGCACGTGGAGCGCCAGCCGCGGCCCGATCCCGGTCACGCCGATCAGGGTCTCGAACAGCCGCCGTTCGCGCCGCGTGGCGAAGCCGTAGAGCGTCAGCTCGTCCTCGCGCACGTGGAGGTGGGTCACGACCGTGGCCTCGGCGTCCCGCGCCGGAAGCGACTCGTAGGTCGAGAGCGGGATCGCCACCCGGTAGCCCACGCCGGCCACCTCGATCAGGATCTCGTCGATCTCCTTCTGGACGATGCGCCCCGTCAGCGACCCGATCATCGGCGCGCCGTCCGGGGGGTGCCGTTGCGGTGCAGGTGGCAGAGCGCCACCGCCAGGCTGTCGGTGGCGTCCGCCGGCAGCTCGGCGTCGGCCAGCGCGAGGAGAGAGCGGACCATGTACGCGATCTGGGATTTGGTGGCGCCGCCGTTTCCGACCACGGACTGCTTCACCTCGCGCGGGGTGTACTCGAAGACCGGGAGCTCCGCCCGGCGGGCGGCCAGGATCAGCACCCCCCGCGTCTGGCTCATCGAGGCCAGCGTCCGCACGTTCCGGCCGAGGAACGCGTTCTCGATCGCCACGAAGCCGGGACGGAAGGCCTGGAGCACCTCGGTCATTCCGTCGTAGACGGCCACCAGCCGGTCGGGGAGCTCCCCGGCACCGCCCGAGATCGTGCCGCAGTCCACGCATTCTACCGCGCTCCCGCGGCGCTCGACCACGCCGTAGCCGGTGACGTGGCTGCCCGGATCGACGCCGAGCACCCGCAGGGAAGCCCCCCGGGCGCTCACGTCCGCGGCTCAGCTCGCCTGCGCGAGGATCTCCTCGGGGATGTCGAAGTTCGACGCCACGCGCTGGACGTCGTCGTCCTCCTCCAGCGCGTCGAGCAGCCTGAGCAGCTTCCCGGCGGTGGGGCCGTCCAACGGAACCGTGCTCTTCGGGATCATCGCCAGCTCCGCCTCCTCGAACTCGACGCCCGCCGCGCGCAGCGCGTCCTGAACGGCCTGGAAGGCAGTGAACGGGGTCGTCACCCGATAGTAGTCCCCTTCCGGGGCCACGTCCTCGGCGCCCGCGTCGATCGCCGCCAGGAGCACTCCGTCCTCCTCGTGGGAGTCGGCGTCGATCAGGATCTGGCCCTTCGGATCGAACATCCAGGCCGTCGAGCCGTCCACGCCGAGGTTGCCCCCGTGCCTGGACAGCAGGTGCCGGATCGAGGCCACCGTGCGGTTCTCGTTGTCGGTCAGGCACTCGATGAAAAGCGCCACGCCGCCGGGGCCGTACCCCTCGTAGGTGACGCGCACGTAGCTCACGCCCTCGAGCTCGCCGGTGCCGCGCTTGATCGCCTTGTCGACGTTGTCGGAGGGCATGTTCTGCGCCTTGGCGTTGTCGACCGCCAGGCGGAGACGGGGATTCATCTCGGGGTCGCCACCGCCCTCGCGGGCCGCCACGGTGATCTCCTTGATCAGCTTGGTGAAGATCTTGCCGCGCTTGGCGTCGACCGCCGCCTTCCTGCGCTTGATGGTGGACCATTTGCTGTGGCCGGACATGGGATCTCCCGCGGTACGTGGACGGCCGGGCGGATGCCGAAAGCTCCCCGAATATAGGGCCGGGGCCTCGCGGGCTCCAAGGCGCGGGATTCCGGACGCACCGGTACTTCGCGGGGGGGGACGGTTCGCGATGGGCGGGGTTCAGACGATCGACGAGCGGAGCGCGTCAGACCCGGACGCGCTTCACGACCCAGCTGTGGTCGCACTCCTCGACGGGGCAGGCGAACTCGATCAGCTGCAACCCGTCGCGCTCGACGCGGTGCGGCATCTCGCGGGTGCCGTGTATCGGGCACATCGGGCGCGTCATCGGGGCGCCGTCCCAGTCATCGTTCCGCTGGCTGCTGCTATGGGCTTCCATGCCCGGGACGAGTGCAAGGCCCGGGCCGCGCCGGCTCGCCCGCCCGGGGCCGCGGATCCCCCCTTCCGCGATCGCGGAAGCGCGCTTCCGTTCCGCCACGGATCCGCTTCCGTTCTCCCCCGGTGCGCCCCGGCGGAGCCGGTATCGCCACGCCCCGCGGGTCGACCCCACGCGGGGGGCTTCGCCGCGGGTAGAGAGGCCTCCCGTTCCTCTCTCGCGTTTCGCCCGCCTTTCTTGCGCGGCTAGTGCCGGATCGCCGCTCCCGCCCGCTCCTCCTGGGCTTCCTGCACGATCTTCTCGCCGATGTGGTGGGGGACTTCCTCGTAGCCGTGGAACGATCGCGAGTGGTCGCCGCGCCCCTGGGTCAGGGACCGCAGGTTGGTCGAGTAGCGGTAGAGCTCCGCCTGGGGCACGTGGGCCGTGACCTTCTGCTTCCCCGACCCGGCCGGCTCCATCCCCAGCACCCGACCACGCCGCTGGTTCAGGTCCCCGATCACGTCGCCCAGGTACTCGTCCGGCGTGACCACCACGACCCCCATCACGGGCTCGAGCAGCACGGGATCGGCCTTCTCGGCGGCGTGCTGGAAGGCCATCGACCCGGCGATCTTGAACGCCATCTCCGAGGAATCCACCGTGTGATACGAGCCGTCATAGAGCTCGACCTTCAGGTCGACCACCGGGTAGCCGGCCAGGATGCCCTTCGACAGCGCCTCCTGGATCCCTTTGTCCACCGCCGGGATGAACTTGTTGGGGATCGCACCCCCCGTGATGCTGTCCACGAACTCGTACCCCGCCCCGCGCGAAAGCGGCGCGAGCTTGATCCAGCAGTCGCCGAACTGCCCGCGTCCCCCCGTCTGCTTCTTGTAGCGGCCCTGCGCGTCGCTACCCCGCCGGATCGTCTCGCGGTAGGCGATCTTCGGCTGGAGCATCCGCGCCCGGACGTTGAACTTCCGCTCCATGCGCTCCAGGATGACCTGGAGGTGGAGCTCCCCCATCCCGCGGATGATCGTCTGTCCGAGCTCGGGGTTGTACTCGTGGGTGAAGGTGGGATCCTCCTCGTGGAGCTTGGCGAGGGCGCTGGCGACCTTGTCTTCCTCGCCTTCCTTCTCCGGCTCGATGGCGACCGCGATGACCGGCGCCGGGAAGTCGATCGGCCGCAGCACGACCGGGTTCGCCCGGTCGCACAGGGTGTCCCCCGTATGGGTGCCCTTGAGCTTGGGCACGATCCCGATGTCGCCGCACGCCAGGCGCGGGACCTCGGTCCGCTCCTTCCCCTGCATGATCGCGTTGTGGGCCAGCCGCTCGTCGTGGCCGCGGGAGGCGTTCAGGTAGTCCTTGCCGCTCTCCACCGAGCCGCTGAAGACCCGGAAGTAGGAGAGCTCTCCCACGTGTGGCTCGGTCGTGGTCTTGAAGACCTGCGCACTGGCGGGCCCGTTCGGCCGGGGCTCGATGAACACCTTCTCGTCCGACCGGGGCCGCGTGGCGCGGATGTCCGGCCGCTCGGTGGGGTCGGGCACCAGCTCGACCACCTTCTGGAGCAGCGAGCGCACCCCTTGGAGGCGCGCCGCCGAGCCGCAGAAGACGGGGACGAGCTCACCCCGCTGCATGCCGGCCTTCATCGCCTTGAGCACGTCGTCGCGGGAGAGCTCCTCGCCCTCGAGGTAACGCTCGATCAGGGTATCGTCGGTCTCGGCGACGGTCTCGATCAGCTCCTGCCGGAACCGGTCGTACTCGGCGCGCATGTCGTCGGGGATGTCGCCGACGTCCCGCTCGCCCTTGGTGGACCCCGCCTTGTAGAGGTGGGCCTTCCCGCTGAAAAGGTTGATGAGGCCGTGGAAGTCGCTCCCCTGTCCGATCGGGATCTCGACCGGGATCGCCCGCTCGCTCAACGACGCCCGCATCTGCCGGAAGACGCCCGCGAAATCGGCGTGCTCCTTGTCCATGTTGCTCACGAACACCATCCGCGGCAGACGCTCGTCCTCGGCGTACGCCCACACCCGCTCGGTCCCGACCTCGACTCCGGCCACTCCGTTCACGACCAGGCACGCGGCGTCGGCCACCCGCAGGCCCGCCTTCACCTCGCCCGCGAAGTCGAGGTACCCCGGGGTGTCGACGATGTTGATCTTGGCGTCCATGTACTCGGCCCAGGCGAGCGCGAGATTGATGGAGATCTGGTGCTCCACCTCGTCCGGCGTGTAGTCGGTCAGGGCGTTCCCCTGCTCGACGGACCCCATCCGCGCGCACGACCCCGCCATATAGGCCATCGCGTTGGCCAGCGTCGTCTTGCCCGATCCGCCGTGGCCGATCAGAGCGAGGTTCCGGATGTCCCGACTTTCGTAGACCTTCATGCCGACTCCTCGCTGCGTGGTGTTCGAAGGGGCCGCCGAGCGGAAGGGCGGAGGCGCAGAAATTGCGCTCCGCCCCGGGCGCTGTCAAAGGCGCGCCGGGTGGAGAGACCGAGCGAGGCGGGGATCGGGCTGGAGCGGCCGGGCGAAGCGGACGGGCCGGCTCAGGGCACCGCGCCTGTGGCTACATCTGTGGTCATACGTCCATCAGCCGCTCGAGCAGCCGGTGGAAGTGATGGGGCCCCTGCTCGCGGCCCGGGGAGTAGCGGCCGCGGTCGTAGTACCGGGACCGCACCCCCCGCTGGACGGCTTCGACGATGGCTTCGTCCTCGCGCTCGACGCGGTCCAGGGCGGCGCCCGCCCCGCTCTCCATCCGGGCCGGGTCGAGGACCCAGGTGTGGTAGGAGACCCGCGTCCGGTCGGGCGCGATCGGCTTCACCACGTTCACCGACATCCCCCACGGGTAGACGTTGATCATCGTGTTGGGGAACAGCCACCAGTAGAGCGCCGCCACCCGCTCCTCTCCCGCCACGGGGTCGAAGGCCTCCACGCCCCCCCTGGCCACCCCCACCTGCAGGACGGCCCAGTCGCGGGTCTCGGTCCGGTAGGCCCCGTAGTCCAGCGTGTCGGCGAGCCCGGCGTGGATGTAGGGGACGTGGAATCCCTCCAGGTAGTTGTCCACGTAGAGGGCCCAGTGAGCCCGCACCAGGTAGTCGCGCGAGATCGCGGGATCGTAGACCAGCTCGTCCAGCGGAAGGAACGCGAGGCTCTCCGCGATCGGCGCGAACGCCTCTTCGAAGCCCACCACGGGGTCGAGCGCGACGAACGCGAGCGGCCCCCAGGTCGCCAGCGGCACCCGCGGCAGGTCGTCGGCGGCGGAGGGGAAGTCCTCCACGCCCTCGAACTCGGGCATCGACACGAAGCCGCCGTCCAGGCCGAAGCGCCGGCCGTGGTAGCGGCAGCGAAGCGTCCTCCCCTCCGTCTCGGCCTCCACCACCAGGTTCCCGCGGTGGGTGCAGACGTTGGACAGGCAGCGCAGGACGTCCTCATCGTCGCGCGTCAGGAGGAGCGGCTCGTCCAGGAAACCCTCGAGGAGGGTGACCGGCACCGCCCGGCGGGGCGTGCGGACGGCGTCGAGCGGAGCGGCGAGCTGCCACGAGCGGGCGAACACCCGCTCGCGCGCGGCCGCGAACAGATCCGCGTCCGTGTAGAGCCGCGACGGCAGGGTCGAGGCGCGCCGGATGTCGGGATCGACGACCGGCCCGGTCACATCTCCTCGGCCGGGCGGATCTCCTCCGTCATGTCGCCGCCCGACTTGGAGTGCTCCGCCACCCACCACAGGAGCGCCGCCAGGGCACCGAAGAGGGCCAGCGAGACCGCCATTCCGGCGCCGTCGGTGATCCCGGTGACCGCGTCCTGGAAGCCGGCGATCGCCGCCGACTCCTGGGCGAAGAAGACCAGGCCGGCGATGACGACCCCGATCAGGGCCGCGCCGGCGATCAGGCCAGAGGCGAACAGCACGCCGTTCTCGCGCTTCTCTCGGAGGACCTGGATGCGGGCGGCGTTCCGACGCTCGATCAGGAGCCGCACCACACCACCCGCCAGGATCGGCGACATGAGCGAAATCGGCAGGTAGATCCCGACCGCGATCACCAGCGACGGCAGCCCCAGCATCTCGATCAAGGCGGCGATCACCACGCCGGCCACCACCAGCGACCACGGCAGATCGGCGTTCACCACCCCTTCGATCACGAGCGCCATCAGCGTGGCCTGCGGCGCCGGCAGCTCCTCGGAGCCGATCCCCAGCCCGCCGTGGAGCATGATCAGGATGGCGCCCATGACGGTGGCGCTGGTGAGCACCCCGACGATCTCGCCGTACTGCTGGCTCCGCGGGGTGGCCCCGAGGAGGAAGCCCGTCTTCAGGTCCTGCGACGTGTCGCCCGCGATCGCCGCGCTGATGCAGATGACCGCCCCCACCAGCAGGATCGGCACCCGCGCGTCGGCGGCGCCCTCGGTGCGGCCCAGCGCCACGAACAGGAGCGACGTCGCCAGCAGGGTCGCGATCGTCATCCCGCTGACCGGGTTGGACGACGTCCCCACGAGCCCGACGATCCGGGACGACACGGTCACGAAGAAGAACGAGAAGAGGACCATGAGGAGAGCGCCGAGCGGCCCC
>DATLFF010000005.1:0-9804 GCA_035524915.1 Gemmatimonadota bacterium
GACGCGGTCGACCTGACCCGGACCGACCGGACCCTGTTTCTCAAACTGGGCTATGCCTGGCGTCTTTGATCCGCGCCACCCGATTCACCGAGTGGAGCCCTCGGCCGTTTCCGGCGGCGCCCTCCACAGCGGCGTCGCCGACCGCCACGGCGAAAGAGGTGAGCGGGGTCGGGGGCGGTGGGTCCGCTGCGGTGGCTTCGCCGAGCAGCTCGCGGATCTCCACCTCGTTCTCCCCCAGCATGGACAGGAACTCGGCTGCGAGGATCGGATCGAACTGGGTTCCCGCGTTCCGCTCGATCTCGCCGATGGCATAGGAGATCTCCTCGGCCCGCTTGTAGGGCCGTTCGCTGACCATCGCATGGAATGCGTCGATCAGGCCCACGACCCGGGCGCCGAACGGGATCTCTTCGGCCGCCAGGCCGTCCGGATAGCCGGCCCCGTCCCACCGCTCGTGGTGATGGCGGACGAACGGCACGATCGAGCGGAACCGCCCGACGGGCTCGAGGATCTTCGCCCCGATCATCGGGTGACGGCGGACGATCTCGTACTCGTCCCCCGTCAGGAGATCGGGCTTTCCGAGGATCATCTCGCTGATCCCCAGCTTGCCGACGTCGTGCAACATGCAGGCGATCTGGATCATGCGCCGCTCCTCCTCGTCCAGATCGAGCCGTGACAGGAACAGCTGAGCCAGTCCCGCGGCCTCCTGGAGGTGATGAGCGGTCGTTCGATCCTTGGCGGCCACGGCCAGGGTCAGGCTCCGGACCACGCCGTCCAGCTGCTGGCCCTTCGCGTCCTCGGTGGCGTCCGCGCTCATCAGCTGCTGGCGGATCGCATTGATTCGCGAATCCTCGGAGTCGAAATGCCGCTCGATCTCGACCGAGGTGAAGGCGCGCATGAGCTCGCGCTCCACGCCCTCCTCCCCCATCTCTCGGGGAAGCGAACCGTAGTTAGTCGTCTGGTCGCGGCCGCGGTACTTCGACAGGTAGAGGGCCCGGTCGGCGCTCTGCTGAAGCTCGCGGGACGAGGTAGCGTCCTGAGGAACGGTGGCCAATCCGATCGAGACCGTGATCGCCTGATGAAAGCGCAGGGCGCCCCGCTCGCGGATCCGCTCGTGGATCCTCTCGGCGACGGCCAACGCCTGCTCCTCGTCGGCCCCGGGCAGCACCACGGCGAATTCCTCGCCACCCGAGCGGGCCGCGATGTCGTAATCCCGGATCTCCTCCTGCAGGCAGCTGGCCACGTGGGCGATCACCTCGTCGCCGAAGCGATGGCCGTGAGTGTAGTTGATTCGCCCCAGGTGATCGACGTCGATCACGATCAGCGCGCAGAAGTCCCCGTGGTTGCGCGCGTGAGCCACCTGCTCATCGAGCCGCCGGTGGAACGAGCGCAGCGTGGGTAGGCCGGTGAGCACGTCCTGATCGGCTTGGGACTCGAAGCGGTCGTCGCGCATCATCGCCTGGGCGGCGGCGTTGGCCATGAGGCGGCAGAACGTGATCTGGAGCGGAGTGAACCCCGTGCGGTAGTCCTCGACCCGCACGAACAGCACCCCGCGCGGCTCGGCGTCCACGAGGATCGGGGCGACGAGGATCGAGGCCCCCCGCAGCCGCGGGTTGTGGACCGGCAGGAGCCCCGGATAGTTCGCGGTGCGCCCGATCACGACGGGCTCGCCGCTGGCGAGGGCGGCTCGGATCTCGGGATAGCGATTGAGCTGGATCTCGAGGCCCTCGACCCGTTGCCCGTTGTCGATCGCGGCTGTCACAACGCCCACGTCCGAACCCGGCGGGATGTGGATGACTGCGACGCGCCCGGGACGGAAGAGCCGGTGCAGGACGTCCATGAGCTGTTCGTAGGTGCTCTGGGAGTCGAGCGCGCCGGAAACGAGAGAGGTGATCTGCAGCGCGCTCTCGAGCAGGTCCGTGCTCACCTCGCGCTTCGTCATCTCCTCGGTCAGATACCCGATCACGCCCGCCGTCGTGACCATGATGAGGACCTGCAGAATGAGCTCGTTCGGCAGGAGGTTGGCGATGGTGGAGATCGAGCCCTCCAACGCGAGGAACGCGTACACCGTGGCCACCGCGCATCCCATCATCAGGGCCAGGACGAGACGCTGGGTCAACGCCGAGAGCAGGATGACGAGCAGGAACAGCGGCAGGAAGATCCAGCTGCCCCCGTTGGCGAAGGCGAAGAAGGAGCCGAGCAGGAGCGAATCGAACGCGACGAGGGTCGAATCGAAGCGCCGGTGGTAGAAATGCCGCTCCGGGAGAGCGATGAGAACCAGCCCGGTCAATCCGTAGAGCGCCCACAGCGACAGGGCCGCTTCGCGATAGACCAGGCGTTCGCCGGTGTGCCATAGCAGGACGCCGGCCGCCGCGAGGGTCACCAGGCGGAGTCCGACCACGTAGAATTTCTTCCCACGCTCGCGTTTGGACACGAATCACCAGCCTCGTGCGGAGAGTGTCGGATGACCCTCGATGCAGGAGCAACTTCCGTGCCAGGCATTGGGCTTCTTCGGCCCGAGGACGGTCCGGGTGGGTAGCGGGGGGCCCGTGGCATCCGTAACTTCGCCCGCGTCGTCGCCCTTTTCTCTCCTACCCGGCTCGAAAGCTGGAGGCACCGTGGACTGGTTCTACGTCTACTTCATCGGGTTCCTGGTCGTGATCGCCGCGGTGGCGTTGGGAATGTCGAAGATCGGCATCTCTGCGGAGTGGATCTTCATCGTGTGCCTCGCCCTGTTCGGGGTCGCCGTGATGAGCGCAGTGGCGCACACCCGCGGAGGGGGCTCCGGGAGCGGCGGGTAGGACGGGTGGTGTCCCCCGGTGCGGCATTGCGCGACTTCTTCACGCGGAATCTCGGCTACAAACTGGTCGCCCTGTTGCTGGCGCTCCTCTTGTGGTTCGACGTGGCGACGGAGGAGACGACCGTCATCGACTATCCGGTGCCGCTCCGGATCGCCGTCGAGGGGCGCGACATGATCGTGACGAGCGAGCTGCCCGACGAGGTCGAGGTCCGGTTCTCGGGGACCGGGAGCGACCTTCTGCGGCTCGACAAGGACGAGCTGGCGATCGAGAAAACGGTCCAGGGAGGGGAGAACGACACGACGGTCGTGGCGCTGGAGCCGGCAGACGTCCAGCGACCCGCGGACCTGAACCTGACCCCGGTGTCGGTGTTTCCGCCGCGAGTGGTGGTGGTGACGGACCGATTCACCGAGAAGACGGTGCCCCTCGAGCCGATCGGCGAGCCCGAGACCGAGCGCGGCTACCAGCTGCTGGACGTGGCGGTGGAGCCCCGCCGGGTGAAGGTGCGCGGCGTCACCGCCGAGGTGAACCCGATCGGCTCGCTGGGCCTAGACCTCTCCCAGCTGGACCCGGTGGCGGGAACGTTCGACCAGCGGCTCGAGATCGCCGTGCCGGAGTCTCTCCGGACGGTCACGGTCACCCCCGACAGCGTGCGGATCACCGGCCGCGCGGTACGAGTGGAGACGCTGGCGGAGGACGAGGGAGAGGTCGAGGAGTGACGCGGTGCTGACCCTCGGGATCGAGACGTCGTGCGACGACACCTCGATCGCGGTCCTCGAGGACGAGGCGGATCTGCGCTCGACGATCGTCAGCGGCCAGCTCCAGCACGCGGCGTTCGGCGGCGTGGTGCCCGAGCTGGCCAGCCGGGCCCACGTGACGAACGTGCTGCCGGTGTTCCGCCGCGCCCTGGCCGAGGCGGGCGCCCGCCCCGCGGACATCGACCTGATCGGAGTGACCCACGCGCCCGGGCTGGCGGGGGCGCTCCTGGTGGGCGGGGCGTTCGCGCAGGGGCTCGCCGCGGCGCTGGAGCGGCCGATCGTGCCGGTGCACCACCTCGAGGCCCACATCGTGGCCAACCTGCTGGACCACCCCGACCTGGAGCTCCCGGCGGTGGCGCTGGTCGTCTCAGGCGGACACACCCTGCTCGTCCGGGTGCCCGCCTGGCGCAGGTACGAGACGCTCGGGCGGACGCGGGACGACGCGGCCGGGGAGGCTTTCGACAAGGTGGCGAAGCTCCTCGGCCTGGGCTTCCCGGGGGGGCCGGAGATCGAGCGCCGCGCGCGGGAGGGCGACTCCGCGGCCATCGCGTTCCCCCGGCCCATGATCGCCTCCGGCGACTGGGACTTCTCCTTCTCGGGGCTCAAGACCGCCGTCCTCCAGTGGGTCGAAGCGCGCTCTCCCGAAGAGGTGGGCGCCCGCGTGGCCGACGTGTGCGCCTCGTTCCAGGCGGCGGTGGTGGACGTGCTGGCGGAGAAGACCGCGCGGGCCGCGGAAGCGGTCGGCGCCCCCACCGTGCTCCTGGCCGGAGGCGTGGCGGCCAACGGCGCGCTCCGGGCGGCGCTCCGGGCGCGGGTGGCCGACTCGCGGGCGGTCCTCTGGCCGCGCCCCCTGCACTGCACCGACAACGGAGCCATGATCGCGCGGACGGCGGTCCTGCGGGCCGACGAGGCCGTGCGTCCGGGCGCCTTCGACGTGCAGGCGAGCCGCCCGCTGGGCTAGCGTCGGGGGGGCCAGGCCCCGGAGGTGTCGGCGGGCCGACGATTCGCGTCTCCGAGGTCGGCTTCCGCTCGCCTTCCGCGGGCTCCGATGACCGGCCCGCGAATTGCAAAAGCCGGGATTGACGCGTGGACGTGGATCGGATAAGAAGGAAACGTCGGGGTCGTCCCACCCCCGGACTCCGGGGATTCCCCACATCGCGGATGGAGCGTAGTTGGAGCCAGCCCAGCGGTTTTCCTTCGACCAGGAAACGGACCGGGCGCTCGCGCCGTGGCCGGCGGCCCCGGGCCCCGAGGAACCGCCCCCGAGCGTCGCGAGCCAGCGGTCGGCGGCGCTCCGACTCTACGACCGCGGCCTTCATCCGGAAGCCGAAGTGGCGCTCCGGAGCGCGCACTCGGGCGCCCGGCGGAACATGGACGAGGACCTCGTCGTGTCCACCGCCATCGACCTCGCCCGGATCGTCTTCCATCGCTCGCCCGGCGAGGCCGCGGGAGTCCTGCGAGGTCTGGTCGGCCGGCCGATTCCCGCTCCCGGACCGGCCCGGATCCGGCTCCACAACCTGCTGGGGATGATCCTGTTCGAGCTCTGCGAGCCCGAGCTCGCCGAGCGGCAGTTCCGGCTGGCGCTCGATCCGGCCGCCGGCAGCGGGGACCCGCGCGCTCTCGGATGGGCCCTGGCCAACCGCGGCGGGAACCTGCTCGAGATGGGGCGGGACCGCGAGGCGAGGGGACTCCACCGGCAGGCGCTCGACCGGCTGGCCGCCGAGAATGACACGGCCGGCTGCGGGTTCGTGCGCTGCAACATGGCGATCGTCGACATGCTGGAGGGCCGGTGGGACGACGCCTACGACGGCATCGAGCGGGCCCGGACCGGCTCCGGCGCGGGTGAGCACGACCGGTTGCGGGCCCTGCTCGAGCTCACCGAGGGCGAACTCGAGCTGCTGACGGGCGAGCGGGATCGGGCCGCGGGGACGCTGGCCTCGGCGGCGCGCCGCGCGGGTCACGGTGGGTTGCCCGCCCTCCAGGCCAGAGCCCTGGTCTGGCGGGGGATCGCCGAGGGGAGGGCGGGGGAGGAGCTGAGGCGGGACGCCGAGACGGCGGCCCGGGATCTCCACGGGCGCGGCTTGCGGATCGACGGCGGGGCTCTGTACCTGGCGGCCGCGGTGTGCGCCGAGCGCGAGGGAGCGCCTGACGGAAGGTACCGCGCGGCGGCAGCGGGGATCCTGCCGGAGGACGGCCTGGCGCGGCTCCTGCCCGGCCACTTCGGCCGACTGCTGGCCGCCGGTCTGCGCGCCCCCGTCCGGGGGGAGAAGGAGCCGCTGCCGCGCTTCCTGACCCGCTCGCCCGAGGTGCGCGCGGTCAAGCGGACGCTCGTCCGGCTGGCCGACACCGAGGTGCGGCTCCTGATCGAGGGCGAGTCGGGAACCGGCAAGTCCTATCTCGCCCGGCTCCTCCACGAGGAGTCCAGCCGCCGCGAGTCGCCCTTCGTGGTGGTGGACTGCACCAACCTGGAGGAGAACCTGTTCGAGTCCAAGCTCTTCGGTCACGTGCGCGGCGCGTTCACCGGCGCGGTGTCGGACTCCGTGGGGCTGGTCGAGCAGGCCCAGGGTGGCACGCTGTTCCTCGACGAGATCGGCGAGATGCCGGTGGAGATCCAGGCCAAGCTTCTCTACACCATCGAGGAGGAGCGCTTTCGGCCGGTCGGGGCGCGCGCCGAGAAGCGCGCCCGGCTCCGGGTGATGGCGGCCACGAACCGGGACGTCGACCGGATGGTGCTCGAGGGGACGCTGCGTTCCGATCTCTTCTACCGACTGGCGGGTTTTCGCGTCCGGCTTCCTCCACTGCGCGAGCGCCGCGAGGACGTGGAGCCGCTGATCGACCGCCGGCTGGCCGAGTTGAACCGCCGCTACGGCCGGCGCAAGTCGCTCCGGCCGGGCGTCTGGGAAGCCGCGGCGCGCTACGACTGGCCCGGCAACGTGCGGGAGCTCAACGCCGCCGTCGAGCGCGGCTTCCACCTCTCGGCCGGCCGCCGGATCGCTTTCGAGGACCTGACCCTCGGGCTCTCTTCGACGGGACGCGACGACGACTTCTCGTGGTACGCGGTCCGCCGCACCCACCTGCTGCGGGTGCTCCGCCTGTGCCAGGGGAACGTCAGCCGGGCGGCGCGGCTCCTCGGACTGAACCGAACCACGCTGATCTACAAGCTGAAGCTGCTGGGCATCGAGCGCGCGGACTTCGACCCCTCGGCGGTGGACTCCCGGTTGGCGGCCGTTCGTGCGATGGCCGAGCCCGGTCCGGACGGCTGAGGCCGTCGCGGGCCGCCCTCCCGGACCGCGCCGCGCTCCTCTCCCTCCTCCGTTCGATTGATCCGATCCGCCGCGCCGCCTATCCTTGCGGCGATTCCAGAGCCGGGAGGGAGCAGTCGTGGAGTACGGATGGATCGTCGGGGCCGGGGTGCTGGGCCTGCTCGTTGGCTCGTTCCTCAACGTGGTCATCCTGAGATTGCCGGCGGGGGAGTCCGTAGTGTCGCCCGGCTCGCGCTGTCCGGGCTGCGGGACTCCGCTTCGCTGGTACCACAACATCCCGCTCCTGTCCTGGCTGGCGCTCCGGGGCCGCTGCGCCCACTGCGGCCAGCCGATCGGCTGGCAGTATCCGCTCGTCGAGGCGGCCACCGCGCTGCTGTGGGCCGGGAACGTGGCCGCGTTCGGGCCCGGGCCGGAGGCGGTGCGGGCGATCGTATTCCTCACCTTTCTGCTGGCGATCGCCGGGACCGACGCGCGCTTCTACCTGATCCCCGACGAGCTCTCCCTCGGCGGCGCGGTGGCCGGGATCGCGATGGCCGGGGCGTTCGAGCTCCGGGGGACGCCGCCGGCGGGGATCGGGCTCCAGGAGGCGGTGCTCGGGGCGCTGGTGGGGAGCGCGACGCTGTGGCTCGTCGCGGTGGTGGGAGGGTGGGCCCTCAAGCGCGAGGCGATGGGCGGGGGAGACATCAAGATGATGGCCCTGATCGGGGCCTTCCTCGGGTGGAAGGGGGCGCTCCTCACCGTCTTCCTCGGGGCGCTGGCGGGAACGCTGGTGTTCGTGCCGATCTCGCTCAAGTCCGACCGGCTGGTGCCTTTCGGGCTCTTCCTGGCGCTGGGGGCGGGGCTCGCGCTGTACCTCGGTGACCCGCTCCTGGACTGGTACATGGGGTTCTACCGATGACTACGGGCGACCGCCCGCGCTGCCTGATCCCCGCCGCCGGCCGCGGGACGCGGCTCGCGCCGGTCACGTCCATCGTCCCCAAGGAGCTCCTGCCGGTGGGGACCCGACCGATGCTCCAGTGGTGCCTGACCGAGGCGCTGGAGGCGGGCTTCCTGGATATCGCCGTCGTGACGCGCGACGACAAGCCGCTGGTCGGCGACTGGGTGCGGTCCGGCACCTGGACGGAAGGGCTGCTCGAGCGCGTCCGCCCGGCGGCGGAGCGCGCCGGGGTCACACTCGTCCACCAGGTCCGGCAGGCCGGCGTGGTGAACGCGGTGTTCTCGGCTGCCGCCTGGATCGAGGAGGGAGCGTCCTTCGCCGTCCTGTTGCCTGACAACGTGCGGATCGCCGGGCCGCCCCCGTTGACGGCGGCCCACGTCTCCGAGGCGGCCGGGGGCGCGGTGGTCCTCGCCGCCTGCCACCGGGTGGGACCGGAAACGGCCGCCTTCTTCGGCAACGTGGGACGGGCCGAGCTGGACGAGCGGGCTCCGGCGGGCTCGCGGCCGATCGTCACCGGGATTCAGGCCCGCGGGACCGGCCCCTTCCGCGCCGCGCCGGAGGGCTCCTGGCGGCTCGCCCCCCGCTACACGGTGACCGAGGCGTGGGTCCGGATCGCGCGGGAGGTGGCGGCCGAGGCCGCCTCGCGGGACGTCCAGGCGGACGACGTCGACGTCCACCGCCGGCTGGTCTCCGGCGGGATCCTCCGGGCCGTCCCGTGGGAGGGCACGCTGGTCGACGCGGGCCACCCGACGGGGTACCTCCGGGCCCAGCACCTGTTGTACGCCGCCGAGGAGCGGGCCCGCGAGGAGGCCGAGGGCGGAGCGGGGAACGAGCCCCTGATCGGCATCGAGGTTCCCACCCGGGAGGAGCCGCCGTGGAGGTCCTGAAGTACACGTTGGTGGGGAGCGGCACGGCGATCCCGAGCGCCGAGCGCGGGCCGGCGGCCCACCACTTCACGTGCGGCGGGCTCTCTCTCCTCTGCGACCTGGGCTCCGGGACCCTGCGCCGGATGGACGGCCTCGGGCTCTCGTGCTACGACCTGGACGCGGTGGCCGTTAGCCACCGCCACCAGGACCACGTGGCGGACCTCCTGCCGCTGCTGTTCGCGCTCCGCAATACGCCCGGCCACCGCCGCGTGCGGCCGCTGACCCTGATCGGATATTCCGGCCTCGAAGCCGACCTGGCCAGGCTGGCCGGGATCTACGGCGATTGGGTGCGAGAGCCGGGCTTCCCGCTCGAGGTCCGGGAGGCCGACGCCACTCCGGTCGAGATGAACCGGGGGGACTCCTGGCTGGAGATCGTGGCGAAGCCGGTCGTCCACACGCACGAGGCGGTGGGGTTCCGGGTCTCGATGGCCGACGGCGGGCGCGAGTCGGTGGTCGCCTACACGGGCGATACCGAGGAGTGCGACGGCGCGATCGACCTGGCGCGGGACGCCGACCTGCTGGTGGCGGAATGCTCGGTGGCCGACGAGGACCGGGTGGCCGGCCACCTGACGCCCCGGGGGGTGGGCCGGATCGCGGCGGCGGCCGCCGTCCGGCGGGTGGTGGTGACGCACTTCTACCCCTCGGCGCTCGAGCTGGGCTGGTCCGAGGTCGAGCGTCGTATCCGCGAGTCGTACGCCCGCGAGCCGGTGGACCTCGGCGTGGACGGCCTCGAGATCGAGCTGTGACGCGGGCCCGCCAGGCGCTCGGCGAGGCCGGCGAGTCGGCCGCCGCGGCGTGGCTCGAGGAGCGCGGCTGGCGCGTCCTCGCGCGCCGCTGGAAGGCCGCCCGGCGCGAGATCGACATCGTGGCCGAGCGGGACGGCCTGGTCGCGTTCGTGGAGGTGAAGACGCGCACGGAGGGGTGGCTCGCTCCGCCGGCGGCCGGCGTGGACGCGCGGAAGCGCCGCCGGATCGCGGCCGCCGCCGCCGTGGGGGCCACCCGTTGGCCGGCGCGCGCGTTCCGCTTCGACGTGATCGCGGTCACCTGGACGCGCCAGGGGCCCCGGGTGGAGCACCTGGAGGACGCCTTCCGGTTGGGAGAGTGATCCCGGCCGCCGGTTCGTAC
>DATLFF010000006.1:0-4646 GCA_035524915.1 Gemmatimonadota bacterium
GCGTCCTGAGCCGCGGCCGGGGCCTGCCCCTCCAGGTGTGGGTGAACGAAACCCCTCAGCTCCTGGGGATCGAGATCCTCGGCTCCTACTCACCGCGCGACATCCACTCGCTGGAGGTGATCGCCGGCTGCGGGATGATCCGCGTCTACACCCGCGACTTCATGGAGGGCGTGGCCGAGGGTCGGCGCAATCTGATGGTCTCGATCCCCGAGTGCTGGGGCTGAGGGCGCCGCGCGCGTGGGCATTCCGGTCCGGCTCTGGTTCGACTACATCAGCCCGTACTCCTACCTCGCGCTGACCCGGGCCGAGCGGTTCGCCGCCGAGCACGGGGTGTCGTGGGCCGTGCGGCCGGTCTTCTACGGCGCGGTCCTGGACGCGACCGGCCTGTCGGGCCCCGCCGAGATCCCGATCAAGCGGGAGTACACGCTGAACGACGTGGTGCGCGCGGCCGAGCTGCTCGGCGCGGCGCTGGTCGGCCCGCCGGCGCACCCGTTCCGCTCGCTCGAGGCGCTCCGCGCCACCTGCCTGTTCCTGGACGACCCGCGCGCTCTGACGCTCGTGGTGGCGCTCTCGACGGCGGCGTGGGGCGAGGGGCGGGACCTGACCCGGTGGGAGACGATCCACGAAGTCGTGGATTCGGTCGGACTGGACGGTTCCGACCTGGAGGCCCGGGCGGCCGACGCGGGGAAGGAGGTTCTTCGTCGGACCACCGGCCAGGCGCTGGAGGCGGGCGTCTTCGGCGTCCCCACGTTCGGTCTCCCGGACGGCGAGCTCTTCTGGGGACACGACCGGCTGGACCACCTCGCGGCGCGGCTCTCCGGCCGGCTTCCGGAGACGGCGCAGCGGTCGGAGGAGATCGCGGCCCGGCCGCGCGGCGTGGACCGGCCGGGGGTGGCCGAGCGGTTCGAGCGAGCTTGACGATCCCGTGATCGTCGCCGGCACGCTGTTCGGGTCCCATTGAGGCGGATCCACCCGGGCCACAGATTCGGGATTCCTTGGTTGCGCTCCCCTCCCCCGCCGTCTCCGTCCTCCTCCCCGTCCGCAACGCCGCGCGCTGGCTGCCGGACGCGATCGATTCGCTCGGCGCCCAGACCTTTCCCGATTTCGAGGTGATCGCGGTCGACGACGGGTCGAGCGACGGCTCCGGTGCGATCCTGGAAGCATGGGCGGCCGCGGATCCCCGCGTCCGCGTGATCGCGAGCCCGCCCCGCGGGATCGTCCCCACGCTCGAGGCCGCCCGCGCGGAGGCCCGCGGCCGCTGGCTGGCGCGCATGGACGCCGACGACGTGGCCCTGCCCCGGCGGCTGGAGCGGCAGGCCGCCCTCATGGCAGTCCGACCGGAGCTGGCCGGCTGCGGTACCGGCGTCCGCTACTTTCCGCGCGCGGCCGTCCGGGAGGGGGCGCGGCGCTACGAACGGTGGATCAACGCGCTCGTCGAGCCGGACGAGATCGAGCGCGACCTGTTCGTCGAGTGCCCGATCCCCCACCCCACGTTCTTCCTCCGTGCCGACGCCGTGGACGCCGTCGGCGGCTGGTGCGACAGGGGCTGGCCGGAGGATTACGATCTGGTCCTGCGGCTGTGGGAGGCGGGCGGCTCGTTCGCCAAGGTACCGGAGATCCTGCTCGAGTGGCGCGAGCGGCCGGACCGGCTCTCGCGGACCCACCCCGCCTACTCGAGTGAGGCCTTCCGACGCTGCAAGGTCCACTTCCTGGATCGCTCCCTGCGGAAGGGGCGGGACGTGGTGATCTGGGGCGCGGGCCCCACGGGCAAGGCGTTCGCCCGCGCGCTCGCCGCGGCGGGGATCCGGCTTCGCGCCTTCGTGGAGCTCGACCCGCGAAAGATCGGCAAGCGGATCCACGGCGCGCCGGTCGTATCGCCCGACGCGATCGACGGCCTGCGCGGGGCCTTCTGCGTGGCGGCGGTCGGGCAGGCGGGAGGCAGGGAGGAGATCCGGGCCGCGCTCAGCGCCGCCGGCTGGCGCGAGCTGGAGGAGTACGTGGCGGTGGCCTGAGGCGTTCCCGAGCGCCCGTCAGAGGCCGATCGGTCCGCCTCCGGTGGTCGCGATGACGAGCAGGCAGATCACGTACAGGACCTCGTAGTACCACCCCTGCGACTCCCCACCCCAGAACCCGGTCTTCCACACGAACGCCTTCTTGTAGATGGCGCCCAGCATGACCGCGGCGAGCGCCCCGGCGGCCAGAGAGTCCCACAGCCCGATCGCCAGGAGAGCGGCGCCGACCAGCTCCGCCACACCCAGCGCGAACGTGGCCGCGGGCGACATCCCGACGCTCTCCGCTCGCTCCCTCGTCTTCGTGACGTGGGACCAGCCGCTCGAACCGAACAGGAGCGCGATCCAGACCCGCAGGAGGAGGAGAGCCCCCGGAGCCAGCTCCAGCAGCCACGGGAACGTCCCCTCGACGTCGTTCATGCCCCTCCCGCATCCACGGTTTCAT
This sequence comes from Gemmatimonadota bacterium, assembly GCA_035524915.1. Taxonomy (GTDB): domain Bacteria; phylum Gemmatimonadota; class Gemmatimonadetes; order JACCXV01; family JAHWKZ01; genus DATLFF01. The sequence continues at coordinate 2,455 of DATLFF010000006.1, forward strand.
CCGTGGACGATCCGAGGGATCGCGGACCGTGCTCCCCGAGGACCAGCACGATCGACACCGCCATGATCACGATCGACGCGAACATTCGCGGGTGACCTTTCATGGCCTATCCTTGCCGTGGGGCGCCCCCACCGAAGAACCCTGCAGCCATCCGCTTCCAAACCCCGCCCGGAGCAGCCCTGTGACGACATGCGGGCATTGGCGCATCAACCGCCACGGCAGCCCCGAGCGAAAATTCTCGATCATCAGGATGATCGGTCCCTGATCGAGCCCGTAGTACCCCTTGGAAATCCAGCCGCGCGGGTTCTTCCCGTCACCCGCGAAAGTCGGGTTGAAGCTGCACTTGAAGCCGTAGTCGCTCGTCATCTCGGGATAGGCGTCGTCGAAGTGCTGGAGCGCCGGCAGAACGATTTCCGGAGCGAACGGCAGTGAGGCGACCGCCGCCCACGGGGCGATCGTACCGTCATCGGGTCCGAACGGTATGCCGCGTGCCCGGTAGTCGTAGAAACGGCGTTCAATGCCATCGACCCTGTCGAGGGCCGGCCCTGGCCCATCGCTCGCCGTGATCCCCCAGCTGTTTTCGCCATACCCTCTGAACTTTCTCGGATTGCGGATCGCATATTGCTGCTGAACGTAGGTTGCGCGCCGGCTGTTCTCAAAGTAGTCGATCCCCATCTCCCGCATGTAGTCGTCCCGAATGCCGCGAAAGTCGATCCACACGTGCGAGAGCTGGTGGATGAAGAGGGGCCCGGCGTAGAGGAACTCGATTCCGTAGAGCTTCTTCCAGCGATAGGACTCGGTCCACGCCCGGTAGCTGTCCGCGGGCAGCGGGTGGGTCGGCGATCCCAATCCGAGCACATAGAGCAGCAGCGCTTCGCTGTACCCTTCCCAGCGATGAGGGAGGAAGCCGCTCTCCGGCTTCCAGCCGTGCGAGACCAACGAACCCCCGTTCTGCGCCCACCGCCAGTCGACGCGGCTGTAGAGCACCGAGACGATCGCGCGGATCTCCCTCTCCTCCGCCGACTCGCCGTCGAAGTAGACGGCCGCGAGCAACGCCCCCGCGAGCAGGAACGTCGTATCGATGGTCGACAGCTCGGACTTCCATGCGCGCCGACCAGCCTGCATATCGAGGAAGTGGTAGTAGAAGCCTCTGTACCCGGTGGCCTCGGGATCCTCACTCTGAGGGCTGTCCCCGAAAAAACGGAGCGTCGTGAGCGTGCGCTCGATCGCTTCGGCGCGCGAGATGAAGCCCCGCTCCACCCCGATCGGATAGGAAGCGAGCGCTAGCCCGACGGCGGTGATGCTGCAATGGGATCCCGCCCGCGTGTTGTCGGGCACGAGGCCGTTCGCGGGATTGGCCTCCTTCAGGAAATACCCGAACGTGGCCCGCTGGAGCTCCTCCAGCGCCCGGTCGCTCATCGCGGGCTGGCTCACCAGGAAGCTCCCCCTCGGCCCTCATCCTCCACGAATTCCAGCGTGACGGCGGCCACGGCGTGCGGCGGCAGCTCGAGTCGAGATGGACGGTTCGTTCCGCATACTCCCAGGACTGCGGTTCTTTCGCCATCCGGGAGGCCTCCATGTCGGCTTCGGGACGTCGTGCAGGTTGAGCAGGTCGAAACGCCGTGAAAGGGCACCGACGGAAAAATGGTTCTCCTCGAAGATATTCGTGAAGCAGTCGCTGGAGAGTACCCGGGGAACCCGGTGTCATCGGCCGACCGTGGCGCCCCCGGGAACACCTCCGCGGGCCGCGCCGACCCGACGCGCGTGTTTCGTGTGGACGAGAGATAAGAAAAGGCCCGGGAGACTCAGTGACGGGGGATCAGTCCGTCGCTCCCGGGCCCAGTGTCCTGAGTGGATTCCGCGCGGGTCGCCGCGTGGAACCGGCGTCGCCTAGCGGTCAGGCACCTCACGGATCCTGCGTCTACTCGGAATTATAGGACCACCTCCTCTCTCGTGTACGCGCAGGATAAAACGTCGGGCGCTCCGGCACAAGCCCGTCCCGCGTTACAACTATTGTTGTATGCGCCGGGCTCGTGCCGGGGACCAGCCGCGCGGTCTCGGACATCGAAACCGACTGGTGGATCGGATGGACCGTCCGCTCGGCCCCCGGCGGGGCGAGCGCGAGCTGGCCCACGAAAGTGGCCGTGTACTCCTCCGTCGCGGACGCTCCCGTCCTCCCCGGCGGAACCATC
>DATLFF010000007.1:0-4682 GCA_035524915.1 Gemmatimonadota bacterium
CCTGCTGCATGTTGTGGGTCACGATCACGATCGTGTAGTCCTTCACCAGCTCCTGGATCAGCTCCTCGATCTTGGCGGTCGCGATCGGATCCAGCGCCGAGGCCGGCTCGTCCATGAGCAGGGTCTCGGGGGTCACGGCCAGCGCCCGGGCGATGCAGAGCCGCTGCTGCTGGCCGCCGGAGAGCTCGAGCGCGCTGACCTGGAGCCGGTCAGTCACCTCGTCCCACAGCGCGGCCTGGCGGAGCGAGCCCTCCACGATGTCGTCCAGGTCCTTCGGCTTGCCGTAGAGCCGCGGCCCGAAGGCCACGTTGTCGTAGATCGTCTTGGGAAACGGATTCGGCTTCTGGAACACCATCCCGATCCGGCGCCGCACCTCGACCGGGTCCACGTGATCGTCGTAGAGATTCTCGCCGTGGAAGAGCACCTGTCCCTCGACCCGCGCGCTGGGCACCAGGTCGTTCATCCGATTGAAGCACCGGAGCAGGGTGGACTTGCCGCAGCCCGAAGGTCCGATCAGCGCCACGATCTTGTTGCGCGGGATCTCCATCGAGATCCCTTTGATCGCCTGCGTGTCGCCGTAGTAGACGTCGAGGTCCTTCGTCTCCAGGGCGGCGGTGCCGTCGGCGGTCACCCGGATCGTGGGCATGCCGCCTCCGCGGTGGACGTATTCGATCGCATCACCACTCCCTCTGGTATCGGTTCCGGAGCCAGATGGCCAGCGCGTTCATGGACAGGAGCATCGCCAGCAGCACGATGATCGCGGCCGCCGCCAGGTGGCGGAACTCTTCCTGCGGCCGGCTCGCCCAGTTGAAGATCTGGATCGACAGCACGGTGAATGCGTCCCGCGGGCCGTCCGGCACGAACGCGATGAAGGTGAGCGCGCCGATCATGATCAGCGGCGCCGTCTCGCCGATCGCCCGCGAGAGCGCCAGAATTGTGCCGGTCAGGATGCCGGGGAAGGCGTACGGCAGGACGTGGTGGCGAACCGTCTGCCACCGGGTCGCCCCCAGGCCGTACGACGCCTCGCGGATCGAGCTGGGGACCGCCCGGATGGCCTCCTGCGCGGAGATGATGAGGACCGGCAGGATCAGCAGCGAGATCGTGAGCGCGCCGGAAATCAGGCTCCGTCCCCCCGTCAGCCAGTAGAACCAGCGGACGAACACGGCGAGCCCCAGGATCCCGTAGATGATCGACGGCACGCCGGCCAGGTTCGCGATGTTGGTCTGGATGACGGTCTGGACCCAGTTGCGGCCGGCGTACTCCTCCAGCCACACCGCGGCGGCGACCCCCAGCGGGAACGAGATCACCGCCACCAGGCCCATGAGCCACACGGTTCCGAAGAGCGCCGACTTGATGCCGGCCCGCGCCGGGAGGCGGGAGGGGAACTCGGTGAAGAAGGTGGGGGTCAGCCAGGCCAGGCCGTCCCACAGGACGTCCACCACCAGGACGCCGAGGAAGAGGACCCCGGTCACGGTGGCCGCCAGGCACAGCCACTCGAACAGCTTCCCCTTGCGCCGCCGCCGGACGAGCTCGGGCGGGGCCTCGAGCAGCCGCCGGCCGGCCACGGGCTCCGGTCGCGCGCTCACGCGTACACCTCGCGGTAGCGCTTCAGGAACCAGCGGCCGAAGATGTTCATGACGAGCGTGACCACGAACAGGGCGAGACCGACCGCGAAGATCGACTGGTACTCGATCGACCCGAACGGCGTGTCGCCGAGGGACACCTGGACGATGTAGGCGGTCATCGTCTGGATCGACTCCCTCGGGTCGAGGGTCAGCTGCGGCGTCATCCCGGCGGCCAGCACGACCGCCATCGTCTCGCCGATGGCGCGCGAGATCGCCAGAATGAACGAGGCCACGATGCCCGACAGAGCGGCCGGTGTCACGACCCGCGTGGCGACCTCGAACTTGGTCGCCCCCAGTGCGTAGGCCGCCTGGCGGAGCGAGCGCGGGACCGCCGCCATCGCGTCCTCGGACAGCGACGCGATCAACGGGAGCACCATCACTCCCACCACGATCCCCGCCGACAGCGCGTTGAAGAACCCGAGGCCGGGAATGAACGTGCGCAGGATCGGCGTGACGAACGTGAGGGCGAAGTAGCCGTAGACCACGGAGGGGATGCCCGCCAGGACCTCGAGCACGGGCTTCAGGATCTTCCGCGCCCGCCGCGGGGCGTACTCGCTCAGGTAGATCGCGCCGCCGAGCCCCAGCGGGATCGCGATCGCGGCGGCGATGGCCGCCACCAGGATCGAGCCCACCAGGAGCGGCACCACGCCGAAGTGCTGGGGGACGAAGAGCGGCGTCCACTGAGTCCCGGTGAGGAACTCGACCATCGACACACGGCGGAAGAACCCCACCGACTCGTAGACGAGGACGGCGACGATCCCGATCGTGGTGACGATCGAGGTCGCGCCGGCCACGAACAGCGCGGCGCCGATGGCGCGCTCCCTCCAGGTCCGCGCGGCCACCCCGGCCAGGGCCCGGCCGCGAGGGCGGCCGGAGCCCGGCAGTCGCATGCGGACCGGCGAGGGGCCGGCCGCCCCGCGGCGGCCCTCGAACCGGAGGGGCGCGCGCGGCGGGGCGGGACCGGGCCGGGGATCGTCGCCGTCGTTCAAGCGCCCGGCGAGCCCGGGAGGGAGTCCGCGGGAGCCGGGGCGGTCTCGTCCTCCGGCGCGGGAGCGGGATCCTCGGCCGGGCCGGTCCCGCCGTCTTCGGCGAGCGCCCGCACCTCGGCCAGCTCCTCTTCGTACTGCTCCGGCTTGAGGGGGATGTAGCCGACCGAGCGGACGAGCTCGGCGCCCTCGGTCAAGGCGAAGTCGAAGAACTCGCGCACGGCCTCCTTCTCCAGCCCGCGGTCGCTCACGTAGAGAAACAGCGGCCGCGACAGCGGCGCGTACTCCCCGCTCTCGATCGTCGCCACGGTGGGGAGGACGCACCCCGCCCCGCCGTCCACCGCCACCAGCTTCAGCTTGTCCTGGTTCTCCTCGTAGTACGCGAACCCGAAGTAGCCCAGCGCGCTCGCGTCTCCGGCCACGCCCTGGACCAACACGTTGTCGTCCTCGCTGGCGGTGTAGTCCGGGCGGCTGGCCCCGGACTCGCCCGCGATCACCTCGGTGAAGTAGTCGAACGTGCCGCTGTCGGTGCCGGGGCCGTAGAGGATCAGCCGCTGGTCCGGGAAACCGGCCCGGACCTGGGACCAGTTCGAGACCGTGCTCCCCGGTTCCCAGATCCGCCGGAGCTCCTCGACCGTCAGGCACTGGGCGAAATCGTTGGCCGGGTTCACCAGGACCGAGAGCCCGTCCCACGCGATCCGGACCTCCGTGTACTCGACCCCGTTCTGTTCGCAGAGGGCGATCTCGTCCTCGACGATCGGCCGCGAGGCGTCGGAGATGTCGGTCTCGCCGGCGCAGAAGCGCTTGAACCCGCCGCCCGTCCCGGACACGCCGACGGTCACGCGGGTTCTGGGGTGCATGATTTGGAACTCCTCGGCCAGCGCCTCGCTGATCGGGTAGACGGTGCTCGACCCGTCGATCTCGATGGCGCCGGTCAGCTCGTTCTCGGCGCCGTTGTTTCCGCCGCCGCAGGCGGCGAGAGCGACCGCGGCGAGAGCGGCCCAGATGCGGAGCGCACGATCGAACATGGGGGTCTCCTTCGATGAGGTCACGAGAAGAGTACGCCCGACTTGTTGCGGATTTATGACGCGGGCCATCAGAACTCGAACACTCCCATCACCCGGAAGGCGGTCTCGCCGTCCCCGTCCGCCGGGGAGAGCCGGTCGATCCCGATCTGGGTCTTCACCCGCGCGTGGTGGTAGAGGTTGACGCCCGCGGTGAGGATCGTGGCCTCGTCGTCGTCGACGTCGGAGTCGGGGTCGGTCCAGCCGATGCGGGCCGCCGGCTCCCAGCCGATCAGCCAGGGAGAGTCGTAGAGCGGCACGTGCCAGGCGACGATCCCCTGGAGGGCACGGAAGGAGACCTCCGCACCGCCGCCCAGGCCGGGGTCGTGGTTGTCGCCGGCCATCAGCTGGGCGAGCGCCTGGATCCCGGGCTCGCCGTACTCGCCGCCGGTGAGCGCCAGCTCGAACGCCTGGTACCACTCCTGGTCCGGCTCGACGGCGCCGGGGGCGGGCACGTCCAGCCGGTTCGCGGTCCACGCCCCGGCCGCGGTCCACCCGTCGGCCACCTCCACTCCGACGCGGGCCGCCAGCTGCTTGCCGTCGTCCTCGTCGGAGGTGTTGGGGCCCGAGCCGTTCCAGATCCCGGCGGCGGCGGTGAACCGCTCGAACGAGCCGCTCCATTCCACTCCGATGTCGCGGTCCGAGTAGCCGAGGTCCCCCACCAGGCCGTTCGGCGTGGGCCCGGCCGTCCCGCGCGGCGTGCCGTCGCGCTCGATCACGGGCAGCTCGCGGCTCGAGGTGAGCTCCAGGGCGTCGAACGGCTTCTTGTACTGGCCCACCCTGAAGCGGAACGCGCGGTCGAAGTCCAGCCGCACGTAGGCGTCGGTCAGGACCGACCGGCCGCGGCCGAAATCGGCCTCCACGTCGCCGCGGAGCCACCCCGCGGCCCAGACGCGGAGTCCGATCCGCGCCCGCCGGAGGCGCCAGTCCAGGGTGGGCTCGTCCTCCACCGTGGTGCCGTCGAGCTGGGGCTGGATGTTGGCCCGAACGTGGAGGCTGTCCACGCC
>DATLFF010000008.1:0-25521 GCA_035524915.1 Gemmatimonadota bacterium
ATCCGCGGGTCAGCACCGCGGCGCGGGCTCCCTCCGGCAGTCCCTCGGCCAGCAGCCCCCGGACCAAGCTCGTCTTCCCCCCACCTCCCACGGTGACGTTGCCCACGCTGACCGTCGGGACCGCGAGCCGCTCGGCCGCGCCGGCTGCGACGCCCAGCCGGGCCCCGGCCGCGGTTCGCCAGACCCAGGAGAGAGGGAGGGCCAGCCCGCGGGCGACCGCACCGCCGGTGCCGGCGCCCCCCCACAGCGCGCGCCGGGCCCATCCGTAGCCCGCGAAGCGCTCCACCACCGGGGCCGGCATCACGCCAGTCGGCCCACGATCCAGATCGCGAGGAAGACGAGAGCCAGGCCCACCGTGAGGAGAACCGTGTGAGCCCGTTTCGGCTGATGAGGGGAGACGCGCTTGCGCTCCTTCCAGACCCGGATCAGACTCACCGCGCAGCGATTATCGGAGGCTCGTCACACCGTCACCCCGCGCTCGCTTTCACTGATGAAGGTCAGGAAGCGAACGATTTCGGGGTACGGATGCAGATCGGTCTGCGACCGCTCCAGCGCCTGGCTGATGTTGAGCTTGGAGTTGAAGAAGAGCCGGTAGGCGCGCTTCAGCTCGTTCTTCACGTTCTCCGGAAAGCCCCGGCGGTCCAGGCCCACGGCGTTCAGCCCGAACAGCTGGGCCGGGTTGCCGGCCGCCTTCACGTACGGCGGGATGTCCTTCTGGATCCGGCTCGCGCCGCCCACGAATGCGTGGGCCCCGACCCGGACGAACTGGTGCACCGGGGTCATTCCGCCCAGGATCGCCTGTTCGTCGATCGTCACGTGACCGGCCAGGTTCACGGCGTTCGACAGGATCACGCCGTCCCCGATCTGGCAGTCGTGCGCCACGTGGACGTAGGCCATGAGCAGGCACCCGTCGCCGATCTGAGTGCGACCGAGCGCGCGGGTCCCCCGGTTCACCGTGACGTACTCGCGGATCACCGTGTCGCTGCCGATCAGGCAGACGGTGGCCTCCCCCTCGTACTTGAGGTCCTGCGGCTCCCCCGCGATCACCGCGCCGTAGTGGATGCTGGTGCGTTCCCCGATCGTCGTGTCGCACTCGATGATGGCGTGGGCGTAGACCCGCGTCCCGGCCCCGATGGTGACCCGCGGACCGATGATCGCGTGCGGGCCGACCGAGACGGATTCGTGGAGCTCCGCTGTGGGGTCCACGATCGCGGTGGAATGGATGGTGCCGGTGGCCGACTTCACTTCGCCACCACGGAGGCCATGAGTTCCGCCTCCGCGACCACCTGGCCGTCCACCCGCGCCACCCCGCGCATCTTGCAGTGGCTGCCCCGCCGCTTCAGGAGCTCGACCTCGCACACCAGTTGATCGCCCGGCCGCACCGGCTGGCGGAAGCGCACGTTGTCGAGGCCGGTGAAGTAGACCACCATCGAATCGGGTTCGTCCACCATGCTCATGACCAGCAGCCCGCCCACCTGGCCCATCGCCTCCACGATCAGCACGCCCGGCATGACCGGATGACCGGGGAAGTGCCCCTCGAAGAAGGGCTCCGAGATCGTCACGTTCTTGATCCCGACGATCCGCTTGCCCTCCTCCATCTCCACCACCCGGTCCACCAGCAGGAACGGGTAGCGGTGGGGCAGGAGATCCATGATCTGATTCGAGTCGAAGACGGGCTGGACGGCCGGGGCCGCCGGGCGCGGGGGCTCACTCCGGGACTCGTCGGCGCGCGCCTCGCGCTCGGCGCTCGCGATCCGGCGCTTCAGGATCTGGACCAGCGCCAGGTGGGTGCGGTGGCCCGAGCGCCGCGCCACGATGTGGGCCTCGATGTCCACGTTGAGGACCTTCAGGTCCCCCAGCAGGTCCAGGATCTTGTGCCGGACCAGCTCGTTGTCGAATCGCAGGTGCTCCTCGTTGAGGATCTTGTCCTCCCCGATCACGATCGCGTTGCGGAGGTTGCCGCCGCGGATCAGTCCGGCGGCCTTGAGCTGCTCGATCTCGTGCAGGAAGCCGAAGGTGCGCGCGGGAGCGATCTCCTTCTCGAACGTCTCGGGCGTGATCTCGAACGAGTCGAACTGGTGACCCACGAGCGGGTGGTCGAAATCGATCGATAGGGAGACCTGGAGTCGGTCCGACGGAAGCAGCACGATCTCCACGTCGCCGTCCTGGTAGAAGATCGGCTCCTCCACGCGGTAGCGCTTCCGGACGGCGTCCAGATCCACGAGGCCGGCTTCCTCGAGAACCTTCCAGAACGGCAGGCTCGAGCCGTCACCCACAGGGGGCTCGGACGCGTCGAGTTCGATCCTCAGGTTGTCGATTCCCCGTACGGCCACGGCGGCCAGGACATGCTCGATCGTGTGCACCTTGTTGCCGTCCACGCCGATCGAGGTGCCCCGCTCCACGCCGATGACGTGGTCCGGATCCACCAGGATCTCGGGGTGACCCTCGAGGTCCACGCGGACGAACCGGATTCCGGTCCCGGCCTCGGCCGGGACGAAGGTCATGCGGCACTGGTTGCCGGTGTGGAGACCCACCCCTTCGTACGTGACGGAGCGGGCGATCGTGCGCTGGCGGTCGGTCAGCAGGATCATGGCGTTCGGAGCCGCTCCTCCAGGGCCTTGATTCGCTGGAGCATCTCGGGGAGACGGGCGAACAGCGCATAGGCCCGCATCTGCTCGCGATGAGAGCGCGCCGGGTAGCCCGACACCTCGACACCGGCCGGGACGTCCCCGATGACTCCCGCCTGGCCGCCGATCCGGGACCCGTCACCGACCTGGATGTGCCCCTGGATCCCCGACTGGCCGCCCAGCTGCACGTGGCTGCCGATGCGGGCGCTGCCGGCGATCCCGACCTGGGCTACGATGACTGTGTTCCGACCGATCGCGACATTATGGGCGACGTGTACGAGGTTGTCAATTTTGGTTCCCTCGCCGATCACCGTGTCGCCGGCCGAGCCGCGATCCACCGTCACGTTCGCCCCGATCTCCACGTGGTCGGCGATCGCCAGCCCCCCGCGCTGGGGGACGTGGTGCAGCCGCCCGTGCTCGTCGGGCGCGTAGCCGAAACCGTCCGAGCCCAGCACGGCGCCGCTCTGGACGACGCAGTGGACCCCGATCCGGGTGCCCTCGTGGACGGTGACGCGCGGGAACAGCCGTGTGTCGTCGCCGATCGTGACGCCGTCCTCCACGATCGTCGCGGTTCCCACGATCACGCGTTCCCCCAGCTGCACATCGGCTCCGATCACGGCCAGCGGGCCGACCATGGCGCTGTCGGAAACTCGTGCGGACGGGTCCACCACGGCGGTGGAGTGGATCCCGGGCCGGCGCGGCGCATGAGGCGAGATCAGCTCGACGGCCCGGGCGAAGGCGAGGTAGGGATTCCCGCTCCGGAGAACGTTCTGGCCGTCCGTCCGGTAGTCCTCCCCCACCACGACGGCCCCGGCGTCGGAGCGCCGGGCCACCTCCAGGTAACGGGCGTTGGCCAGGAAGGACAGGTCGTCGGGGCCGGCGTCCTCCAGACGCGCGATCCCCCGGATGGTGACCTCGGGGTCACCCTCGAGCCGGGCGTCGATGGCCTCAGCAAGCTGGCCGAGCGTATAGGTGGGCACGGGGCCCCTCCGGCCGCGACTCAGCGCGAGGGCGAGCCCCCCGCCTGCGCGTTCATCCGCTGGATCACCATGTCGGTGATGTTGAGCGCCGGATCGCCGGCCACGAGGGCACCGTCGTTCAGGTCGAAGATCAGGTGGTATCCCTCCGACGCACGGACGTCGTCGATGGCCCGGTTCACGCGCTCTACGATCGGCTGCATGAGCTCCGCCTGGCGGGAGGCCGCCTCCCCCTCCGGACCGAACTTGCTCTGGAAGTATTGCTGGGCCTCCTGCTCGAGCGCCAGGATCTCCTGCTGCTTCTCGGTCCGGTTCTCGGGCGAGAGCACCGGCTCCTGTCGCTTGTATTCGTCGAAGAGCTCCTGGAGCTGGATACGCTTCTGTTCGAGCGTATCCCGCCAACCCGTCGCCGTGCGGTTGAAGGCGTCGCTCGCCTCGGTGTATCCCGGGGCCTCGCGAATGATCGCCTCCGAGTCGACGAAGCCGATCTTGAGCGCGGTCTGCTGGGCCACCACCGCGGGAGCCGCGGCCAGAAGCGCGAGGACCGGAATGCAGATACGAATGAGCCGATGCATGTCGCGATGAACCTCCTGCTCGTCCTGCGATCTCGAATAGTGGCGCGGGTATTTCCCGCGCCCGTGTCTACCCCCGCCCACCGCTCCAGCCCGTCAATCTACCGCCCGGATCCACCCTCGTGCCGCCCGTGGCTCTCCGATTCTCAACGTTACCGCATCAAGTTCCCGAAGCGGAAGTGGAACTGCCAGCCCGGATCGGGATTTCCGGACGAGTCCAGCCGGTCGAATCCGTAGGCGTAATCGAGCCCCAGCGGACCGAAGCCCGGGAGATCGATCTGAACGCCGACTCCCGCCCCTCGGCGGAGGTCGCTGAACGTCATGTCGCCGAACTCCTCCCATACCGATCCCGCGTCATAGAACACCGACGTGTAGACCGTGTCGGTGATCTTCACGAAGTGCTCCGCCGACAGCAGCAGGAAGGCGTTCCCCCGGTCGCTGCCGCAGCTGACCCCGATCGGCTGGCCCGAGTTGCGGACGCCGACGCAGTTGTCGCGGTAGCCGCGCAACCCCTGGGCGGGGAACTGCACGCCGCCCAGCAGGAACTGCTCGGTGAGGGGGACGAATTCGGTGTCGCGGATCCCCCCCAGCTCGAACCGCAGGTTCAGCACCGTCCGATCGTTGTACGTCTGCGCGAACCAGGAAGACTCGAGTTCGTACTTGTTGAACCCCACGGAGCCCCCCAGGGGTCCGCCGGCCAGGTCGGCGAACAGGCTGTGCCGCGCGCCCTGGATCGGGTGCACGCGGGGCAGGCGGGTGTCGCGCACCAGGCCCACCCGCACACTCGACTCCTCCCGCGGGTACTCCTCCTCGAAGCGCGAATCGTCCCCGTCCGTGGCCGCCAGGTCGATCTTCTGCCACTTGTAGCCGTAGAACACCCGCGTCGCGTCGTCCCACGGCAGCGGGGTGCCGAAGCTCACGTTGCCGCCGAGCACCTCCTGGCGCAGACCGGTGTTGATGAACCGCTGGTCGATGTCGAAGAACGAGAACGACGCCGACGTTTTCGTGCCCAGGAACACGGGCTCGGTATACGAGAGCTCGAGATTGTTGTTCCGCGACCCGAACTCCCACCGGATGCGCCCCGTCTTGGCCTGGCCGAACAGGTTCGGCTGCTCGTAACCGAGGAAGCCGGAGAGTCCCGTTCCGCCCCCGACCGCGGCCCCCAGGGTCAGCGAGCCGGTCCTGCGCTCCTGGACCTCGAACGTGAGGTCGATGTCGCCGGTTTCCGGATCCGATACGCGCGTGCTCGGGATGATCCCCGGCTCGAAGAAGCCCAGCCCCTCGAGCGACAGGAGGCTGTTGCGCACGTCGGTGGCGCGGAACCGCCGGCCCGGCGTCACGAACAGGTGGCGCCGCACGACCGACTCGTGGGTCACCGTGTTTCCCCGGATGTCGACCAGATGGATGTGCGCGGGATTGTTCTCGCGGATCACCCACGTCAGGTCGACGAGGGTGGTGTCCGGCCGCACGCTCCGGGACGGGGCGATCTGGGCATAGATATAGCCGTCGTCGGAGTAGAGGTCCCGGATCTCTCCCTCGGTGCGGCTGATCGCCCCGGTGTCGAAGACCTGGCCCGGCTGCAGTCGCAGCAGGGTCCGCAGATCCTGTTGCGAGAAGCGCGAGTTCCCCTGGATCGCGATGTCGCCGACGCGGTACTGAGGGCCCTCGTCCACCACGACGTAGAGCCGCATCTCCCCCCGCCTCGGGTTCACCGCGACCGAGTCCGACACGACCTTCATGTCGAGGTGACCGTGGCGACCGTAGAAGGCGGGCAGGCGGGCGGCCAGGTCCTCGCGCCAGCGCGCCTCGTCGAACTCGCCGTCCTGCCAGAACCAGAATCCCTCCGTCTCGGTGTCCAGCGCGTCGCGCAGCCGGCTGTCGCTGAGGGCGCGGTTGCCCGCGAACTCGATCGACTTGATCGCCACCTTCCGGCCTTCGTCGATCCGCGCCACCACCGCGGTCGAGTCGGCAGCCGGTGCAACCGCCCGCACGTCCGCCTCGGCCAGGTAGAAACCCTTGTCGCGGTAGAGTGCCTCGACGTCCAGCGCCGCCTGATGAAGACGGTTCGCCCGGAGCCGGTCCCCGGGACGGATCGCGAGCGCCGCCTGGACGTCCTTGTCCTTCACCTTGTCGGTGCCTTCGATCACGACCCTCGTGACCACGGGGGCCTCCACCACCTGGATGACGGCCACGACGCCGTCGGGCGCGGGGCGCGTGACCAGCGCCACGTCGTCGAACAGCCCGGTTTCCCACAGGTCGAGGATCGCGCGCTGGATGGCGCGGGGGGTGAGGCGCTCGCCCGGAGTCACGCCGGAAAGAGCCCGGACGCGCGCGGGGTCGATCGTCCGGGTCCCTTCGATCACGACCTCCGTGACCACGGGACCGACCTGCTGCGCCCTCGATGGCGACGCCCACGCACACGCGGCAACGGCCGTCACCAGGACGACCGGCGCCCATGGGCGCTGGCGGAGGGACCGCCGAGGGGTCAGCGAACCTCTTCCTCGACGGGCTCCTCAGGGGCGGCCTCGCCGCGGCCGGCGCCCGGTGGAGCGGGCTGGCTCACGAAATCGAGCCGCTCGCCGTCGGCGGATACTTCCACCCGGATCACGTCTCCTGGCGTGAACCGGCCCTGCAGCAGCTCCTCCGAGAGGGGGTCCTCCAGGTAGCGCTGGATCGCGCGCTTCAGGGGACGCGCTCCGAACTTCTCGTCGAACCCCTTCTCGGCCAGGAACCGTTTCGCCTCGTCGCTCAGGACCAGCGTCACCTCGCGGTCGGCGATCCGCTCCAGCACCTCGCTGAACAGGATGTCGACGATCTGGACGATGTGATCCTCCGTCAGCGGATGGAACACGATGGTGTCGTCCAGCCGGTTCAGGAACTCTGGATTGAAGACCTTGTCGATCTCGTCGCGCACCGCCTCCTGGATCTGGTTCACCCGCGAATCCTCACCGGGCTTCTGGAAGCCGAGCGCCTTGGACCCCATGATCCGGCGGGCTCCGATGTTGGACGTCATGATCACGACCGTGTTCTTGAAGTCGATCTTCCGGCCGTAGTTGTCCGTGATGTGTCCCTCGTCCAGGATCTGGAGCAGGATGTTGAACACGTCGGGATGCGCCTTCTCGATCTCGTCGAGCAGCACCACCGAGTAGGGCTTCCGCCGGACCTCCTTGGTCAGGTAGCCGGAGTCCTCGTAGCCGACGTAGCCCGGCGGGGCGCCGAGCAGCCGGCTCACCGTGAACTTCTCCATGTACTCCGACATGTCGATCCGGATGAGCGCGTTGGGATCGGCGAACAGGAACCGCGCCAGGGCGCGCGCCAGCTCGGTCTTCCCCACGCCCGTCGGACCGCTGAAGATGAACGAGCCGATCGGCCGGCGCGGATCCTTCAGACCCGACCGGGCCCGCCGGATCGCCTTGGAGATCGCCGCGATCGCGGCGTTCTGGCCGACGATGTGCTTGTGGAGCTCCTCCTCCATGTGAAGCAGCCGCGCGGTCTCCTCCTCGCGCAGCCGGACGACCGGCACGCCGGTCCAGCGGCTCACGATGAAGGCCACGTCCTCGGTGGTGAGAACCGGGCGCTCGGCGTGGTTGCCGCGCTCCCACTCGAGCTTCTTCCGCTTGATCGTGGACTTGAGCTCGCGCTCGGTGTCCCGCAGCTTGGCCGCCGTCTCGTAGTCCTGCGCCTTGATCGCCTCGTCCTTCCGGCTGACGATCTGCTGCACCTCTTCCTCCAGCTCGAGCAGGTCGGGCGGCGGCACCTGAGTCGACAGGTGGACGCGCGCGCTCGCCTCGTCGATCACGTCGATCGCCTTGTCCGGAAGGAAGCGGTCGGTGATGTAGCGCTCGGAGAGCTTCGCCGCGGCCTCGATCGATTCGTCCGTGATCTCGACGCTGTGGTGGTCCGAGTAGGCCTTGCGGAGGCCCTTGAGGATCTCGACCGTCTCTTCGATCGTGGGCGGATCCACCACCACCGGCTGGAACCGGCGCTCCAGCGCCCCGTCCTTCTCGATGTACTTGCGATATTCGTTGAGCGTCGAGGCTCCCACGCACTGGAGCTCGCCGCGGGCCAGCGCGGGCTTCAGCATGTTGGACGCGTCGATCGCGCCCTCGGCCGCACCGGCGCCGACCAGCGTGTGCAGCTCGTCGATGAACAGGATGATGTTCCGGGCCTGCTTGATCTCGTTGATCACGGCCTTCAGCCGCTCCTCGAACTGGCCGCGGTACTTGGTGCCGGCGATGACCGCGGCCATGTCCAGCGAGAGCACCCGGTGGTCGCGCAGCGAGTGGACGATGTCGCCGTTCACGATCCGCTGGGCGAGCCCCTCCACGATCGCGGTCTTCCCCACTCCCGGCTCCCCGATCAGGACCGGATTGTTCTTCTTCCGGCGGGACAGCACCTCGATCACGCGCTCGATCTCCTTCTCGCGTCCGATCGTGGGATCGAGCTCGCCATCGCGGGCGAGGTCGGTCAGGTCCCGGCAGAAGTGGTCGAGGGCCGGCGTCTTGGACTTCTTCTCGCTCGGCTTGGATGTCTGGCTCCCACCTTCCATCGAGCTCAACTCGCCTCCTAAAAGTCGAATGGTCTCGTTGCGGGCCAGGTCGATCGCGACGCCGACCTCTTCGAGGACCTGGGCGGCGACGCCCTTCTCTTCGCGCAGCAGGCCGAGCAGCAGGTGTTCGGTGCCGACGTACGAATGCTTGAGGCTGCGCGCTTCCGCGACGGAGAACTCCAGCACCTTCTTGGCGCGGGTCGTGTAGGGCACCTCGTCGGCGGACATGTCGCTCCGTCCGGATTCGAGGCGCTCCTCCACGCGCTGTCTCAGCTCCTCGAGATCGACGTTCAGGTTGGTCAGTATGGCCGCCGCGACCCCTTCACCCTCCCGGATCAGGCCCAGGAGGATGTGCTCGGTCCCGACGTAGTCGTGTTGCAGCCGCGTCGCTTCCTCGCGCGCCATCGACAGGACCTTGCGTACCCGATCCGTGAAATTGCTGTTCATGGCTCTCCTCGCGAATCCCCGCCCGAGTCCTGGTCTCCGTCGGATCCCCCGGCATTGCCTTCGCCGTCGAGGATCTCGCGGATCAGCGCGGCCCGCTCCACCTCGCGCTCGCCTTTCGTGAGCACGCGGCCGGCCCGCTCCTGAAGATGTGCCACCTGGGTCCAGAGCAGAAGCTTATTGAGAGTGGATACCCCGATCTCGGGGAGCAGTTTCATGCTGACGCCCAGGCGGACGGCGGACAGCAGATTCATCATCTCGTCGAACGACATCGACCGGGCGTGACTCAGGAGGCCCCACGCCCGCCAGACCTTGTCCTCGATCTCGTCGAGCGCGTCCCGTACCAGCACCTGACGGGCGTTTTCCTCGTACTCGATCACCTGGCCGGTGATCTGCTCCAGGTGGCTCACCAGCTCCTCCTCGCTCTTGCCGAGGGTCGTCTGGTTCGACAGCTGGAAGTAGTTCCCGATCACGTCGGAGCCCTCACCGTAGAGGCCGCGGAACGTCAACCCGATCTGGGCCAGCCCCTGGAGCACCTTGTGGATCTCGCGCGTGAGCACGAGACCGGGAAGGTGAATCAGGATCGAGGCCCGGAGCCCGGTGCCGGTGTTGGTCGGGCACGAGGTCAGGAAACCGAACTGATGGTGGTAGGCGAAATCCACGCGCTGCCGGAGCGCCCGCTCGGTACGCCCCGCCGTCTCCCAGGCCTCCTCCAGCTGGAGCCCCGGCGTGAGGACCTGGATCCGCAGGTGATCCTCCTCGTTCAGCAGCAGGGCCACCCGACCCTCCTCCCCCACGATCAGCGCGCTCGCCTCGCGGAACTTGATCATCTCCGCGCTCACCAGATGCCGCTCGAGGAGCAGGGTCAGGTCGTTCTCCTCGAGCTCGACCAGCCGCAAAAACTGATGCCGCTCACCGCCGCCGGTCGCCTCCCGGTGGGCCTGCAGTACGTCCTCCGTGAGGATCTCCTGCTGGGGCTCCGTGATCGTCTCGCGGAACGGGAAGCGCTCCAGGTTGCGCGCCAGCCGGATCCTCGTGGAGAGGATGATGTCGGAGTGAGGGCCTTCGCCGCTGATCCACGAGAGCCCGCCGCCCACCGGTCCCAGGAGGTCCCCCTTGCGTGGCGTCACGCGCCCTCCATTTCGCCGTCGCCGGAGACCCCGGCGGAGGTGCGTTCTCCCTCGAGCTCGGCGATCTGGTCGCGCAGACGGGCCGCGCGCTCATACTCCTCGCGATCGACCGCCCGCTTGAGCTCCCGCTTGAGCTCGAACAGCCGTTCCTCCTCTTCGCCCACCGGGCCGATCGCTTCATCGGCCACGATGCCGACGTGCTCGTTGGAGCCGTGGATCTTCCTCAAGAGCGCGCTCATCTCCTGCTCGAACGTGATGTAGCAGTGCGCGCACCCCAGCCGTCCGCTCTTGCGGAACTGCCGGAACGAGCAGCCACACCGGGGACAGGCCAGGTTGGCGCTGGTCGCCTTCGTGAAGATCGGCGCACCCATCTCGGACAGGAAGTCGCTGAGCGGCATCTGCCCGGACACGGGAGTCGTCTTCAGACCCCGCTTCTGCGCGCACGACGAGCAGAGATGGAACGTCTCCGTCTCGTCGTTGACGATCTGCGTGAAGTGGACCGTCGCCTTTTCCTGCTGGCAGTCCTCACACCGCATCGCTCACCTCTCGCTCCCTAAAACGGTCCCCCGGGCAACCTCGTTCAACACCCCGGGGACACGGCTCACCCGACGAAGGTCGCCTCCACCGGGACCAGGATCCCGTCCTCCACGTGGAGGACCCGGTCCGTGCGCCGGGCCAGCCCCTCGTCGTGGGTGGCGACCACGAACGCCACGCCCTTCCCGCTGGCCAGCTCGAACATGAGGTCGTGCAGCATCTCGCTGTTCTGCCGATCGAGGTTGCCCGACGGCTCGTCCGCCAGGACCACGATCGGCTCGTGCACGAGCGCCCGCGCGACCGCCACCCGCTGCTGCTCCCCGCCCGAGAGCGCGCTCGGCCGGTGGTCCAGCCGCTGGCCGAGGCCGACCTCGGTCAGGATCGTTCCGGCTCGATCCGCGGCCTCCCCCGCCTCCACCCCCTGGATCGACAGCGGCATGGCCACGTTCTCCAGGGCCGTGAATTCCATCAGGAGGTGATGGAACTGGAACACGAACCCCAGGTATCGGCTCCGCACCTCCGAAAGCTCGGCGTCCCCCAGCCGGGAAAGGTAGCGCCCGCCGAGGAGTACCTCGCCGTGGGTCGGTCGGTCGAGGCCCCCCAGGAGATGGAGCAACGTGCTCTTCCCGGCCCCCGACGCCCCCACGATCGCCACCGTCTCGCCCGCCTGGACGGTCAGGTCCACCCCCTTGAGCACCTCGAGGGGGCCGGCCCCACCCCAATACTCCTTGTGAAGCCGCTCCGCCGCCAGCGGCGGGGACGCCGCACTCCACGTACCGTCACTCATACCGGATCGCGTCCACCGGCGCCATCCGGGCCGCCTGGATGGCTGGATAGAGCGTGGCCGCCAGGCTGATCAGGAGGCTGGCGACCACGATCGCCCCCATGTTCACGGGATCCACGGACACCGGGAGCGTGTCGATGAAGTAGACGTCGCCGGGAAGCGAGATAAAACGATACCGGGCCAGCAGATACGCGGCCGCGAGGCCCGCGACGAGGCCGAGCCCGGTGCCCACGACGCCGATGAGGACGCCCTGGAAGACGAAGATTCGGCGGACGGAGCGGGCTTGCATCCCCATGGACCGCAGGATGCCGATCTCCTTCGTCTTATCCATGACGATCATCGTCAGGGTACTGATGATGTTGAAAGCGGCCACCAGTACGATAAGCACCAATATAACGAACATGGCCCTCTTTTCCAGTCGAAGCGCCGCGAACAGAGGCTGATTGAGCTCGATCCATGTGGTTGCATAGAACGGGCCGTCCAGCCGCGCCAGGGCCGATTCGCCGATCTCTCGGGCGTCCCAGATGTCGTCCACCCGGGCGGACACCCCGTATACCACGTCGCCGGACTGCAGATAGTCCTGCATCGCCTCGAGCGAAGCGTACACGAACTTCGAGTCGTACTCGAAGAAGCCGCTCTTGAACGTCCCCGCCACCCGGAACTTCTGGAGCTTCGGAACGGTCCCGTGGAGCCCCACCGAGGCGACTTCAGGCGTGGTCAGGGTGAGGGTGTCGCCCGGGAAGGCCCCCAGCCGGTCCGCCAGCAGGTAGCCGATCACGACCGAGGGGTACGGCTCGTCGGGGGCCTGCACCAGATCCCACGATCCGCTCACCATCTGCCCGCCGGCGTCCGAGACGCCGGGCTCCAGTCGTGGGTCGACGCCGCGGATCACGGCGCCTTCGTTCCGGCCCCGGCCGTGACCGACGATCCCCTCGGTGTAGAGGAAGGGGGCCGCCCCGGTCACCCCCGGCGCGTCCGCCAGGATCCGGATCACCTCGCCGTAGTTCTCGATCGGCTCGGAGTTGTACTTCTGCACCATCAGGTGCGGCGTGTTGGTCAGGATCTTCTCCCGGAGGTCCTCCTGGAGCCCGCTCATCACGCTCATCACGATGACGAGCGCGGCCACTCCCACGAACACCCCTCCGATCGCGATCAGGCCGATCACGGAGATCACGCCGGAGCGACGCTTGGAGGTCAGGTACCGCTTGGCGATCCGCCATTCGAGGCTCATGGTTCCGCCTCCCCTCCGTCGGCCGGCGGCTCCGGCCGGAGCAGCGGGAACAGGATCACGTCCCGGATCGAGGGCTGGTCGGCCAGGAACATGACCAGCCGGTCGATTCCGATCCCCATCCCGGCGGTCGGCGGCATGCCGTACTCGAGCGCCCGCAGGAAGTCCTCGTCGAGGGCGGCGGGGGCCTCGACGTCGCCGGCCGCCGCGAGGGCCGCCTGGTCCTCGAACCGGGCACGCTGGTCACGCGGGTCGTTGAGCTCGCTGAAGGCGTTCCCCACCTCGCGGCCGAACAGGTAGAGCTCGAACCGCTCCACCAGCCGCGGGTCCGCCGGATGGCGCTTCGCCAGCGGCGAGAGCTCCCGCGGGTGGTCCACGACGAAGGCCGGACCCTCCAGCTCCGCCTCCACCCGCTCGGAGAAGAGCCGGTCCAGGAGCTTGCCGGGTCCTTCCTCCGGGGCGGGATCGATGCCGTGCCGGCGGGCCTCGGCCGCCACCGCCTCCCGCGACAGGTCCTCCACCGCCACGCCCCGCTCGGCGAGCGCGTCGAGGAACCGGACCCGGGGCCACGGCGGGGTCACGTCCACGGTGCGGCCCTGCCACGTGACGGTGGTGCCTCCCAGCACGTCGGCCACGAGCGCCGGCAGGAACTCCTCGGAGAGCCGCATCAGGTCCCGGTAGTCGGCGTAGGCCTGGTAGAACTCCAGCATCGTGAACTCGGGGTTGTGGAAGCGGGACAGGCCCTCGTTGCGGAAGTCCTTCCCGATCTCGTAGACCCGCTCCAGCCCGCCCACCACGCACCGCTTCAGGTACAGCTCGTCGGCGATTCGCAGGTACAGGGTCGAGTCGAGCGCGTGGTGGTGGGTGGTGAAGGGGCGTGCCGTGGCCCCGCCGTAGAGGGGCTGGAGCACCGGGGTCTCGACCTCCAGGAACCCCCGCTCGTCGAGGAAGTTCCGGAGGTGGCGGACGATCCGCGCGCGGGTCTCGAAGACGGCCCGCGTCTCGGGCCGGATCGCCAGCTCCGCGTAGCGTTGCCGGTAGCGGAACTCGGGGTCCTCCACCTGGTGCCAGGTGCGGGCGCCCTCGTCGGTCTCCGCGCGCTTGCCCAGGGGCAGGGGGCGCAGCGCCTTGGCGAGCATCGCGAGCCCTTTCGCCTGGACCGTGATCTCGCCGGTCCGGGTCCGCATCACGCGGCCCTCCACTCCCAGGAAGTCTCCCAGGTCGAGGAGCTCCACCAGGCCCCAGGCGGCCTCCCCCAGCTCGTCCCGGCGGAGGTAGGCCTGGATCCGCCCGGAGCGGTCCTCGAGGTGCAGGAAGGCGGTTTTGCCGTGGCTCCGGAGCGACACGATCCGCCCCGCCACGCGGGCGCGGAGCTCGGGGCCCTGGTCGGCGAACGCCGCGAGCACGTCGGCGGCGGTGTGCGTGACCTCCCACGACGGAGGGTAGGGTTCGATCCCCCGGGCCTCGATCTCCCGCAGCTTCTCCCGGCGGGCCACGACCGGATCGGTGCCCTGGACGGCCCCCGTCTCCTCGGAAGCGACCACCTAGCGCGCACCCGCGCTCTGGCGCAGCCACGCCTCCATGAAGGGGGTCAGGTCCCCCGCGAGGACCCCCTCCACGTCGGAGGTCTCGTGATCGGTCCGGTGGTCCTTGACCATCGTGTAGGGGTGGAGCACGTAGGACCGGATCTGGCTGCCGAAGGCGATCTCCTTCTTCTCGGCCTCCACCTCCTCGCGGGACTTCTCCCGCTCGGCCTTGAGGAACTGGTAGAGCCGCGACTGCAGCAGGCGCATCGCCCGCTCGCGGTTCCGGTGCTGGCTTCGCTCGGCCTGGCACTGAACGACGATCCCGGTGGGCAGGTGGGTGATCCGGACGGCGGAGTCGGTCTTGTTCACGTGCTGCCCCCCCGCCCCGCTGGCGCGATAGGTATCCACCTTGAGGTCCTTGTCCTGGATGTCCACCGTGATCTCGTCGGCCACGTCCGGATAGACGAACACCGAGGCGAACGACGTGTGCCGCCGGGCGTTGGCGTCGAACGGGCTGATCCGCACCAGCCGGTGGACCCCCTTCTCGGCCTTCAGGTAGCCGAAGGCGTACTCCCCCTCGACCTCGACCGTCGCTCGCGTGATGCCGGCCTCGTCGCCCTCCTGCAGGTCCACGATCCGGTACGCGTAGCCGTTGTCCTCCATCCAGCGGGTGTAGGTCCGGAGGAGCATCGCCGCCCAGTCCTGGCTCTCGGTGCCGCCGGCTCCGGGGTGGATCGTGAGTATCGCCCCGCGCGGATCGTCGGGGTCGCGCAGCATCCCGCGGAACTCGTAGCGGTCGATCCGCTCCACGATCCCGGCGAGCACACCGTCGAATTCGGCCGTCAGGGACCCGTCCTCGTCCTCCTCCAGCAGCGCCAGGGTCTCGCGCGCCTCGGCCAGCTCGCGCTTGAGCCCGTCGAAACCTTCGATCCACTGCTGGTGATGGTTGAGCTCGGTGAGGACGCCGCGGGCTCGCTCGTTGTCAGACCAGAAGTCGGGGACGGCGGAGGCCGCCTGGAGCTCCGCTACGGCCTCGCGCTTCTGCGCGAGGTCAAAGGTAGCTCCCGAGGAGGTCGAGTCTCTCCTCTAGCGCGTCCAGGGTGCGGATGTATTCGCGGATTTCGCTCATGCGGGGCTCAAGATACCCGATTCTCCCCCAGGTTGCCGGGCTGCTCGATCTCGGCCTCGGGCGGCGTGTCGCTACGCCGGTCGACCACGAAGACCGACCCCGGGATCGTCTTGGCGTAGCTCTTCATCTCGCTGGCCAGCTCGCTCACCCGACCGGGGTGGGTGAAGTCCCGCCGCACGTTCGTGACCGCCCCGATCGACAGGGTCATGAGCGGGATCTCCCGCACGCTCCCCTGCCGGTCCTCAGCCAGGATGAAGCCGTGGGCCCGTTCCTCGTCGCTGTACTGCAGCGGCATCAGGGTGTCGAAGGTGGCCAGGATCGAGCGGGAAACGAGCTCCAGATCCTCGACCGGCAGGGTGTAGATGAAGTCGTCGCCGCCGACGTGCCCCACGAAGCCGCGCGCGGAGAGCCGGCGCACGGTGTCCCGCAGGATCATCGACACGATCCAGATCACGCGGTCGCCCCGATGGTAGGAGTGCTTGTCGTTGAACTCCTTGAACGAGTCGATGTCCGCGTAGCAGACGGCGAACCGCTCCCCGCTCTCGATCCGCTGCTCGATGTCGTGCTGGATGATGCGGGTGCCGGGGAGCATCGTAGTCGGGTTCACCGAGACGTCGCGGGCGGCCCGCTTCAACACCATCCCCATCCGCAGCAGCTGCTCCCGCTCGCCGTGCCCCCGGGAGAGGAACTCGTCGGCCCCGCTCTCGAACGCGCGCTCGATCCACCCGATGTCCGCCCCGGTGGTGAGGAACACGATCGGCACCACCGAGTTGAACGGATCGGCCTTGAGCCGGCCGCAGAGGGCCAGGCCGGACTCGAAGTCGTCGTCCGCGTCGATCACGAGGAGCTCGACGATGCTCCGGGCGAGCGCCAGCTCCACGTCCTCGGGCGTGGCCAGGTGGGTGAGCGCGCCGTCCGGCATCTCGTCCACCAGCGCGCGCAACGGCGCGGGTGCTCCCGGCCGCGAGGAGAGGTAGAGCGCTCGCGTCCTCACGGGATCAGAGGTCCTCGGTCTGGAGGGGCCGGAAGGGGGCCTGGAGCTGGCCCAGCTGCCCCCGGAGCCCTGGCGTCACACAGACCCGAGCCTGCTGGCCGGGCGACGGCTCGACGACGAGGACCGCGCCCACCTCGTCCCAGTCGTCCATCAGGTCGCATCCCTGACTCGCGCCGATCACGAACAGGGCGGTCGAGAGGATGTCGCTCACCAGCGCCTCGGGCGCGAACACCGTGGCGCTGGCCATCGTGGTCACGGGCCGGCCCGTGCGCGGGTCGATCAGGTGCCCCACCCGCCGGCCGGCGATCTCGACCGTGCGGGCGTACGGGGTGGTGGTGGAGATTGCGCCGGCCGACACTTCGAACGCCGCGAAGGCGCGGCCGGGGTCGTAGGGGTCCGGCAGCTCCACCGGCCACCGTCCCTCGTGCCGCTCGGGACCGGGTCCGACGAACATGTGGTCCCCGCCCAGTTCTAGGACCGCGCTGGTGGCGCCTCCCCCGAGGACCGCCTCGCGCATCCGGTCGAGCGCGAACCCCTTGGAGGCGGCCCGCAGGTCGAGCGTCATTCCCGGCTCGGTCAGGAAGACGGTGTGGGCGGCGGGGTCGTGGCGCACCTTGCGCCAGCCGACCAACGCCATCGCCTCCGCCAACCTCCGCTCGTCGGGGAACTCCGTGGTCTCCCGCGGGCCGAAGCCCCACAGCTCCACGACCGGCCCGATGGTGGGATCGAACGCCCCGCCGGTCCGCTCCGCCCAGTGGAGCGCGGCGGCGACGATGGCCTCGGTCCACGGGGAGACCCGTACCGCCTCGCGTCCGGCGGCGGCGTTGATGGCGTAGACCTCGCTCCCGGAGTAGTGCCTCCCCAGGAGGCGATCGAGGGAATCGGCCACCGTGACGGCCGCGTCGAGCGCCCGCTGGGCGGTGGCCGAATCGGGCGCGGCCACGGTCACGATCATCTGGCCTTCGAGCGCGACGCCGCGCCGGCTCCGGACCGTGCCGGGCATCTCTCGCACTTCCCCCACGGCGTGGCCGGTCTCGAAGCCCACCTCGGGATCCCGCGGGTGCACCTCACGGTGGGCGCAGCCCGCGACGAGTGTGGCGGCGGTCAGGGCCGCCGGGAGAATCCGGAAAAGTCTCATGGGGAACAAGCTTCGAGGGTGCGGCCCGTTGTGCAAGGCCGGAGCCGCCCGGGTCTACTCGGCTCCCGGCTCGACCAGCTGCATGGAGCTGCGCTCGCGGAGCACCACGTCGCGGCGAACGGGCTCGCCCGCGTCGACGGAAAGGCGGCTGAACGTGGCGTCGGAGCTCATGTCGAGGCGCCGCATCACCCCGGCCTCGTGGGCGAAATGGATCCGGCCGTTCACCCGGATCCGCTCTTCGACCACAATTGTAGTAGAGCCTTCCGTCGTCGAGTCCGGCGCCGTCTTGGAGACCGGCAGGTAGATGTCGCCCTCGAAGGCGATGATCGCGACCGGGACCCCGGCCTCCTCGACCAGGCTCTCCAGCACGTAGGTCGAGGAAGTGGTGACGGGCTCGGCCCGGGGCGAGACC
This sequence comes from Gemmatimonadota bacterium, assembly GCA_035524915.1. GTDB lineage: Bacteria > Gemmatimonadota > Gemmatimonadetes > JACCXV01 > JAHWKZ01 > DATLFF01. The sequence goes on from DATLFF010000008.1 coordinate 18,045, forward strand.
ACCCGCACCTCCTGGGTCCAGCTGTCGCCGACCTTCAGGGACCGCTCCGGGAACACGGGCTGGCTCTGCTCGAAGTAGGACTGGAAGTCGATGTCGCCGAACAGCGGCTTCATGGTCTCCACGCCGGAGACGCTCACGACCCGTCCCTGCGGCGTGATCTCGACCTGGAACGAGATCTGGTCGGGGAGATGCTCGCCCGGAGCCAGCCCGTCGGACTCGAGCCGGTACACCAGGGAGAGCACGTAATGGCCGCGCGGCGTGATCTCCGTCGCGACCTCGTGGACCGTCACTTCGCGCTCGTAGGAGCGCTCCACGTACCCCTGGGGCGCGGTCGTGTCGGGCAGACGGGCCTGACCGCTCGCCTGGTAGACGTAGGTCAGGGTGTCGCCCTCCACATAGGCGAAGCGGAGGCGGACGCTCTCGCGCTCATCGCTCCCCCCGCAGGCTGCGACCACGGCGAGGAGCGCCGGGACCGCCCGCCTCACGGCGCCTCGCCGAGTCCGGCCAGCGCGATCCCCTTCGACATCGGATCCACGCTCCCCACCGCGACCGTGATCCGCTCGAAGAACTCGTAGTCCCGAACCAGGTCGAGGTCGGCGGCCGTGAGCGGCGGCGGCACCCGGCGCTCGGCCGTGGCCGTCATCGGCGCCTGCTCGGCCACCGGGCGCAGCCACCACCCGCCCGCCACCAGCGCGATCGCGGCGGCTGCCGCCAGCGGCGCGGCCACCCGCTGCCGCCACAGGGGGCGCGGGGGGACGCGCTCGACCGCGTCGCTCCACCGCTCCCAGAACGACTTCCAGTAGCCGGGGGGAGCCGCGGGCGGGGCCGCGGCGTACCAGCGCAGCGCCGTCACCACCGCCGCCCGCTCGTCGCGCGCCGCCCGACACTCGGGGCAGCGAAAGAGGTGGGTGAGCGCCCGGCGCTCCTCAGCCGGGTCCAGCTCGTCGTCCACCAGATCGTGGAGGGTTCGGGGATCGAGATGCGGGCTGGGATTCATGGCTTCACCACCAGAAGGGACGAAACCGGCGCGTCTCCGTTCAATTCAATGCGATCGACCGGCTCATGTGCGGTGCTCGACCAGCATTCGGCGCAGCTTCTCGCGACCGTAAAAGAGGTTGGAGCGCACCGTGGCCGGCGGGAGCCCGCAGCGCTCCGCAACCTCCCGCGTGGACAGCCCCTCCACGTCGTGCAGCACCACGACCTCCCGCTGGCGCGGCGGCAGGGCCCGCAGGGCGCGCTCGAGCCTGCCCAGGAACTCGCGCCGCTCCACCCCGCGGTCGGGCGGCTCGAACGCGCTCTCGCGGCCGGTCACCTCGGGGTGGTCGATCCCGTCCATTTCGACCTCGCTCGCGCGCCGCCGGCGCCGCAGGTGGTCGAGCGCGGTGTTGACGATGATCCGCCGCGCCCACGGGAAGAAGGCGTCGGACTGGGTCAGGCACCTCAGGTTCTGGTACACCTTGACGAAGCTCTCCTGGAGCACGTCGTCGGCGTCCTCGTGGGTTCCCACGTAGCGCCGGGCGAGGCCGTAGAACGCCGTCCGGTAGGAATCCATGAGCTCGCGGAACGCCCGCGGATCTCCCCGCCGGGCCCGCTCCACGAGCAGCTCGATCGCCGGCGAGGGGGATACCGGCGGACCCGTCCGGTCGACGGGAGGCCGGGGCTTCACGACTTCGGTCACTGGGACTTCCCGCGGGCGCCGCGCTCCTCGACGCCGAGGATCCACGCCGCCACCCGACCCGGCCGGATCGATCCGTCCGGATCCCAGTAGTCGCGGTCTTCGAGCAGACGCGAGGACGTGTCGTCGACGGGGTGCGTCTCGAGCGCGTGCAGGATCGCCCGGGCCCGCCCGGCCCAGCGCTCGAAATTGGCCGGCGCCAGGTCGACCCACCCGGCGTCGGCCCAGCGCTCGACCGCGGCGGCGTCCATGCCGCTCAACGCCTCGTCCTTGTACGGCGGGATCTTGAGCTCGGGCCCGCGCAGGATCCGCCCGTCGGGGAGCCGGATCGCCAGCCCGATCGACAGGATGCGCGCGCGGAGCGCGGCGTCGTCCGCCACGAGCCGCGCGCACTCCGCGCTCGTGCCGGCCGGGTCGCACTCCGCGAGCTCCCGCAGCGTCCCCCGGGTGCGGCGCAGCAAGTGCGCCTCGTACAGGAGCTTCGACAGGTGCGGCGGACCGAGCATCTCGAACGCCACCGACTCGTGTTCGTGGTCCCGCTCGAGCGCCCGCATCCGCTCGAGCGCGCGGTGCCGCATCACTCCCGCTCGATACGTCGGCCCCATCGTGGCCCCGTCCAGCGCCGACACCACCTCCCGGCCCGTCGTGCCCCCACGGAGCTCGAGCACCACGTTGGCGGCGATCTCTTCCGGAGTGACGTACTCCATCTGGCCCAGCGCCGTCACCGTCTCGAACTCCTCGGTGGCGAACATGCCGTTCTCACCCGTGTCCACCCACACCGATTCCAGCACCGCGGGCTCGCCGCCGACCCCCTGGACGGGGCTCCAGCCCCGCACGTCGCCCGAGAGCGCCGCCTCCACCGTCACGGCCTCCTCGGGCGGGCAGTCGTAGAGCCGGATCGGCCTCCCGCCCTTCAGCACGGGACCGGCGCCGATCCGCTTCCAGGCGATCGCCGCGCTCGGCTTGATCTCCTTCACCACCGGGCCGCCCGGCGTTCGGGCGAGCAGGTAGAGGAGCATGGAATGGGCGCCCGCGATCGACGACTTCGACAGCAGCACGCGACTCGGCCGCTCCTCCGAGTGGGTGTAGGGGATGTTGAGCCCCATGCCGCCCGTCCCCGTCGTGCCGATCTTCAGATAGGCCCGCGTCCCGCCGGCCCGGAGGCCTTCCCGCAGGATCTGCACGTGGCGGACGAGCTGGGGCAGGGCCAGCGTCGTGAGGAGGCTCTCCACCGCGCCGGACAGGGCATCCGGGTCCGCCTCGCCGGCGTCGAACCACCCCATCGATTCCTGCACCCGGCGCACGCTGTAGTAGACGTCCTGGTAGGCGAAGGCGGTGGCCGTGTTCACGCAATCCACCACCGCGGTCGGGGCGCGGTCGGCCAGCAGCCGGTAGAGGGCGGATTCCTCCAGCATCTCCACCGAGATCTCGGCCATCGTGTCGTGGATCAGCGCACGACGCGACGCGGATGAGGCGAGGAGCTCTCCTCGGGCGCGGTCCTTCAGCGATTCGCGCACGAACAGGTTTCCCCAGGCCGGCGAGAACCGGGTCGGCCCGTCGGTGAACTCGCTCCTGAGCTCCTCGACCGCTGCCGCGGCCTCGGACTCCCGCAGGGAATGGACCACGATCTCGGCCGGCCGTTCCTCCACCAGGGCGCGCGCGATGGCCGAGCCCACCAGCCCCCAGCCGCCGAGGATCAGGACCTTCGTGTTCTCGAGCTCCATTCGCTCTCCCTCTGCGTCATTTCGGATCCTCCGCCCCGGCCAGGCCCACCCGGGCGAGAAGGCGCCGCACCTCGGCCGGCTCCAGCCGGCGCCAGCGGCCGGGGGCCAGATCGCCGAGGTCCACGTCGGCGTAGCGCGTCCGGAGGAGCCGCTCCACGCGACCGCCGCACGCCTTCACGATCCGCCGAACCTCGCGCTTGCGCCCCTCGGTCAGGACCAGCTCGACCCGCCGCAGGGCGCCGCGCCCCGATCCTCGACGCTCCAGGATGCGGGCCCGGAAGAGGCCCGTCCGACCTTCCGCCAGCTCCATCCCCTCGCGAGCGCCGCGGGCGAGGGCGGCCTCGTCCAGCTCTCCGCGCGCGTCGGCCACGTACCGCCGCTCGACCCCCCACCGGGGGTGCATCAGGCGATGCGCCAGCTCCCCATGCGTGGTGAAGAGCAGCAGCCCCTCCGTGTCCCGGTCGAGTCGCCCCACGTAGATCAGCCGCGTTCCGGCGGGCTCGGGAACCAGATCGTACACCGTCGGCCGACCCGCCGGGTCCGACCGCGCCGTGAGATAGCCGGTCGGCTTGTGGAGGGCCAGCACCGCGGCGGTGTCGCCGCTCCCAGCCACGCGGGGCCGCACGCGCTCCCCGCGGAGCGTCACCCCATCGGCGTCCGGCTCCACCCGCGTCGCCAGGTCCGTCACCACGCGCCCGTCGATCGCGACCAGCCCCGCCGAGATCAGGTCCTCGGCCTTCCTCCGCGAAGCGACCCCGGCCTGCGCCAGGAAGCGGGAGAGCCGGATCGCCACCGCGGCCCGGCCGGCCTACGCGTGCTCGCCGTCGGCGGCCTCGCCGCCATCGCTCTCGCCGATCTCGACCTCGGCGGCGTCGATCTCGTCACCCCCGCTCGGTGCGGCCTGGCCAATCCCCGCCGTATCCGCCCGGCGCTCGCGATCGGCGAACAGGATCTCCAGCTCCTCGGGCCGCGGCAGGGCGTCGAGGCCGGGGAGCCCGAAGTACTCGAGAAAGTGGTCGGTAGTGCCGTACAGGAGCGGCCGTCCGATCCCTTCGGCCCGGCCGGCCACCCGCACCAGGCCGCGCTCGACCAGCGTACGGAGCACCCCGTCCACCGTCACGCCGCGGATCGATTCCAACTCGGACCGCGTCGCCGGCTGCTTGTAGGCGACGATCGCCAGGGTCTCCAGCGCCGCCTGGGTCAGCCGCGGCGTGGTGGAGGCGGCGTAGAGGCGGCTCACCCAGGGAGCGAACTCGGGCCGCGTCACGATCTGCCATCCGCCCGCGATTTCGCGGATGTGGAAGGCCCGCTTCTCCCGCAGGTAATCGGCTCTCAGCCGCTCCACCGCCCCCGCGACGGCCGCCGGCGTGACGTCGTCCAGCAGAGCCGCCAGCGCGCGCGAAGACAGCGGCTCGTCGGCGGCGAAGAGCAGCGCCTCGACCAGCTCCACCGTGCGGCTCTCGTCACTGCCGTGCATCGTCCGCCTCCCGGGCATAGACGTGGATCTCGCCGAACGAGTCTCCCTGCCGGAGTCGGATCTCCCCCTCGCGGGCCATCTCCAGCAGGGCCACGAACGTCACGATCCAGTGCGAGCGGGGCTCGCCCGCCACGAACAGATCCTCGAACGTCGTCCTCTCCTCGCGGCGCAGGCGCTCCCGCACGAAGGCCACTTTCTCCTCGATCGTGACCCGGATCGGCTCGACGTGCACCGCCCGGTCCCGAGCCTGCTCTCGCATGAGCACGGCGAAGGCGCGCAGAAGGTCGGAGAGGGTCGCCCGCCGCTCCGGGTCCGGCTCGGGCGGCTCCCCCGGATCGGGCCCCTCCGGCGCCTCCAGCCATCCCTTGGCGAACTCCTGCCGCCGGTCCGTCTCGTGCTCCCGCAGGTGGTCCGCGATCTCGCGGAACTGCTGGTACTCGATGATCTTGAGGACCAGCTCCCGGCGCGGGTCCTCGATCTCCTCGTCCTCTCCCACGTCGGGCCGCGGCAGGAGCATCTGGGACTTGATCCTGAGCAGCGTCGCCGCCATCAGCAGGAAGTCCCCCGCGATCTCCAGCCGCGCCGGCGTCATGACGTTCACGTACTCCATGAACTGCTCGGCCACCAGCGCGATGGGGATGTCCCAGATGTCCACCTCGTTCTTCTGAACCAGATAGACGAGGAGGTCGAGCGGCCCCTCGAAGTCCAGGGACTCGAGCCGTACGTGATGCGCCGCGCCCGCTTCCTCGCCTACGTGGCCCGCGCCGTCCGATTCGCCTGCCATAGCCCCATCTTCTCCCGGACCTCGCGCATCGTCTCGCCCGCCACCGCGGCGGCCGCGGCGCGGCCCTCCTCCAGGATCTCGCGCACCCGCTCCGGGCGGGCCCGCAGCTCGGCCGCCCGCTCGCGCATCGGAGCGAGGAACTCGATCATGTTCTCGGCCAGCAGCATCTTGTCTTCGTAGCATCCGATCTCCGCCGCCCGGCACTCGCGATCCACACGGGCGATCGTCTCGGCGTCGCTGAAGTAGTGGTGCAGGGTGAACACGTTGCACACCCACGGCCGGCCGGGATCCGAGCGCCGCAGGCGCTGGGGATCGGTGAACGCGGTCGCCATCTTCTCCCGGATCGTCTCGGGGGAATCCAGCAGGCCGATGTGGTTGCCCTTCGACTTCGACATCTTGCTCTGCCCGTCGAGCCCGAGGATCCGGCGCGCCTTCGTGAGGAGCGGCTGCGGCTCCGGAAACGTCTCGCCGAACGCGTTGTTGAACCGCCGCGCCAGGACCCGCGCCAGCTCGAGGTGCTGCACCTGATCCTCGCCCACCGGCACCCGGTCCGCCTTGTACAGCAGGATGTCCGCCGCCTGTAGCACCGGGTACATGAGGAGCCCCGCCGTCACGGACTCGGTCTCCTCCCCCGCCTTGTCCTTGAACTGGGTCATCCGCTGGAGGTTCCCCAGCGGCGCCAGCGTGGTCAGGATCCAGGCCAGCTCGGTGTGCTCGGGAACCTCGCTCTGGAGGAAGATGCGGCACCGCCCCGGGTCCAGCCCCGCCGCCAGCAGCGACACCGCCGCGCCCTCGATCGCCCCCGGGTACTCGGCCGGCTCGTACGGCAGTGTGATCGCGTGGTAGTCCACGATCGAGTAGAAGCACTCGTACTCCCGGGTCAGCCGGATCCAGTTCTCGATCGCGCCGAAGTAGTTGCCGATGTGGATCTCGCCGGTCGGCTGGATGCCGCTGAGGACCCGGGTTCCACGATCCTCTTCACCGCCCGCCATGCTCACGGTCCGGCGGCGAGAGCGAGCAGCGCGTGGGTCGCCAGCCGGGCCGGCAGGAACACGACGCCCAGCGCTCCGGGGATGAAGAACAGCACCGCGAGCAGGACCAGCATTCCGACCTGACCGATCGAGCGGTACGCGTAGGCGAGCGGGGGGGGCAGGAGCGCCGCCACCACGTGCGATCCGTCGAGCGGGGGGACCGGGATCAGGTTGAATACGGCCAGGATGAGGTTCAGGAGGATGCCGTAGCTGCACAGCAGCCGCAGCGCCCGTGGGATCTCGGGGAGGGCCGCCCCGGCCACGGCCAGGACCGCCGTCAGGCCCAGCGCGATCAGCACGTTCGATCCCGGGCCGGCGAGCGAGACGGCGATGTCCCCGAGCTTCCGGTCGCGGAAGTTTTCGGGGGTGACCGGCACCGGCTTGGCCCAGCCGAAGATCACCCCGGAGCCCGAGGCCAGCAGGATCGCGGGCACGAGGATCGAGCCGATCGGGTCGATGTGGGGCAGCGGGTTGAGCGTGATCCGCCCGAGCATCCGGGCGGTCGGATCCCCCCAGCGCTCCGCCATCCATCCATGGGCGACCTCGTGGACGATGATGGAGAACAGCAGCAGCGGCAGCAGGTAGACGAGCGGCTCGATGTTCACGGCGTCGTGGGGTGGGGCGTATGGAGATCGGGTGAGTGTCCGGTCAAGGTAGCCCCGGCGCGGCGGGCGTGTCAAAACGGGTCCGGGCGCGATTCCCGCCCCCCTTCGCTGGCCCGGGCGTTGCCCGGGCCGTGGGCCGCGGGTATCTTCATGTGTTCCATGTCGAACGTCGATTTCGAGG
>DATLFF010000009.1:0-2099 GCA_035524915.1 Gemmatimonadota bacterium
CGGCTCCACTCGCGGCGGCTGGTGGAGGAGGCGCTCGAGCGCGCTCGGGAGCCGGGGTTCGAGTTCGAGGTCGAGGTGATGGTGGCGTGCGTCGAGCGGGGGTGGCCGATCGCGTGGATCCCGATCCGGACGATCTACGGCGCGGAGAAGAGCCACATCGATCCGGTGACCCACGTGGCCCGGTTCCTGCGCCTGGGGATCCGGATCCGGTTGGCGTCGCGGAGGTGACTCCCCCCCCCCGCTGCTCAGCCGCGCGGGAACAGGTCGAGCGGCCCGCGGCCGCGACCGAGCCGCGGCGCGATCTCGATGCCGCGCCGGACCCAGGCGCGGGCTCGCGCCACCGCCTCGGCCAGCGGCTCGCCGCGGGCCAGGTACGCGGCGATCGCGCTCGCCAGCGCGCAGCCGGACCCGTGGGTGCTCGTGGTCTCGATCCGGCGGTCGGAGAAGCGGCGCCATTCGGTACCGTCGTAGAAGACGTCCACCACCTCGGCGCCCTCCAGGTCGCCGCCCTTGACCAGCGCCGCCGCGGCGCCGAGCTCTTCGACGATCGCCCGCGCGGCCGACTCCTGGTCGACGGGGGTCTCCACCGGCCGACCCAGCAGGGTCGACGCCTCGGGGCCGTTGGGGGTCACGATCGTCGCTCGCGGCACCAGGGTCTCCCGGACCGCCGCCACCGCTTCCTCCTCGAGCAGCAACGCTCCGGTGGTCGCGACCATCACCGGGTCGACCACGAACGCCGTCCACCCGTGCCGGTCGAACGCCCCGGCCACCCGCTCGACGATCGCGGCGTTGGCGAGCATCCCGGTCTTCACCGCGTCCGGCGGGATGTCCTCGACGACCGCGTCGATCTGCTCGGCCACGAAGGCGGGGTCCACGGCGAAGATCCCGCGGACCCCCCGGGTGTTCTGGGCGGTGAGGGCGGTGATCGCGCTCGTCCCGTAGACCCCGAGCGCGTGGAACGTCTTCAGGTCGGCCTGGATCCCCGCGCCTCCCGAGGAGTCGCTCCCGGCGATCGTGAGCGCGACCGGCGGGACGGTGGCCCCTACCGGCAGTACCGCGAGATCCGGCTCTGGCTCGACTGCATCTGGCCGTCCCGCAGCACCAGGTCCTGACGGGGCGGAAGCTGATCGATCTGCGCCCGCACGCTGGCGATCCGCTCCTCGGTCAGCGGATGGCTCGAGAAGAACGACTCCAGCGCGCCCGGCTCCCGCTGGCGGCGCTCGATCAACTCCTGGAACATGGTCGCCATCCCGTGCGGGTCGTAGCCCGCGTTGTACATGTAGACGATTCCGAGGTGATCGGCTTCGCGCTCGGCGTCGCGGCTCCACTTGGCGAACGTTCCGGTGGCCGCGACCTGGGCCACGAGCTGGGTGTACCACGCCGGGTTGCCACCCAGCAGGAGGCTCGCGACCACGTTCACGCCGTACGCCCTCGACAGTTGCTCGGTCCCGTGGCGGGCGACGCCGTGGGCCGTCTCGTGGGCCATCACCCCGGCGAGCTCGGCCACGTTGTCGGTGGCGCAGATCAGCCCGGTGTTCACGTAGACGTGGCCGCCGGGGATGTTGAAGGCGTTGATCTGGGGGTCGGCGACGACGTGGAACTTCCAGGGAGCCTGGGCGAGCTCGGTCTGGGCGACGATCCGCTGCCCGATCCGGCTGACGTACGCCTTGGTCGTCGGATCGTTCAGGATCTGCATCTGGCGGGCGATGTCCCGCTCGAGCTGCGCTCCGAGCTGCCACTCCTCCTGGTAGGAGACGAGGTTGAAGTCCCCCTTGTTGACGCCGGTCGACGCGCATCCGATCAGGGCGAGCGCCCCCACGGCGACGGCGAGGATCCCGACGCGGACGCGCCGGAGGATGTCGATGGGTCGAACGTCGATGTCCCGCATGGGTCCTTCCCTCCTGTTCCCGGCCGCTGGCCCCGGGTTCATGGTCACGTTCATACTATCGCCCGTGGCCCCCGAAAGTTCCTCGCCTCCGTCTTCCGCACCCGAGCTCCGGCCCCTGTCGCGGGCGCGCCGCAAGGCGCTCCGGGACGCCGGGTCCCGGGCCGGCCGCGAACGCCGGGGAGCGTATCTCCTCGAAGGCCCGAAGGCCATC
>DATLFF010000010.1:0-14616 GCA_035524915.1 Gemmatimonadota bacterium
GGGAGCTCATCGACTGGATCCGCGACGAGCGGATCGGAGGCGTAGTGTTCGTGAGCGGCGACCGCCACCTCTCCGAGCTCATGCGGTGGGAGCCCGACTGGGGCTACCCGTTCTACGAGTTCACCGCCTCGCCGGTGGCCAACCGGTTCTTCGCCACCGGGCTCGAGCTCCCCAACCCGATCCGCGTGTGGGGCTACGGGGCGAGCGCCAACTACGGGCTGCTCGAGGTAGACACGACCGTCCCGGAGGGACGGATCACCTTCGTCGTCAAGGACGTGGAGGGCCGCGAGATCCACCGCCACTCGACCTCGATGGACGCGCTGGAGTTCGATGGATTCGTCGACGACAAGGCGATCCCCGCCCGTCCGGGCGGGACGCCCTGAATCCCCCGGGGCTCCCCACGTTCCGGCGCTCTATATTCGACCGACCCATGCGGATGAATCCCTCCCCCCGCGGTCGGTTCCTGGTGGCCGGCCTCCTGGCCGCGTTGGCGACGGCCTGCGCCACGACCGAACTCGCCCCCACTCCCCAGGAGACCGCCGACCGCGAGGCCGCCCGGATCGCCGGCGAGGCGGGTTCGCGCATCGAGATCGGGTCCTGCCCCGGCGCCGCCGCTCCCCGCGTGGCCGACCGCGCGGCGGTCGCGGCGACGGGGCTCCCCTGTCCGCTCCCGGCGGGCTCGGACTCGGTGCGGGTGGCGATCCTCGCCACCAACGACTTCCACGGCGCGCTGTCCCCCTCCACGCCGCGGTGGGCCGAAGGGGACACGATCGGTGGGGCCGTGGTCCTGGCGGGTTGGATCCGGGCAGTCGAGGAGCGCTATCCGGGCGCCACTCTCCACCTGGACGGCGGCGACATGATGCAGGGCACGCTCGTCTCCAACCTGACGGCGGGCCGGGCCACGATCGAGGCCTTCGAGGCGCTGGGCGTGGACGCCGCGGCGATCGGGAACCACGAGTTCGACTGGACCGTCGACACCCTCCGGGCGAGGATCGCGGAGTCGGACTTCCCGTGGCTCAGCGCCAACACGTTCGAGAAGGCGACCGGCGAGCGGCCGGAATGGGCGAAGCCCTACGCCTGGCTCGAAGCCGGTGGACTGAGGATCGCGGTGATCGGGGCCACGACCACGTCGACCCCCGTCACCACCCTGCCGGCGCACGTGGAGCCGTACGAGTTCCGCGACATTGCGGACACGGTGAACGAGCTCGCCCCCCGGCTGAGAGCCGAGGGGGCCGATCTGGTGATCGTGGTCGCCCACGCGGGGGCCGTCCCGGGGGACGAGGAGGGGGAGTGGGTGGGAGAGATCGCCCAGGCCGCGTTCCGGATGACCGCTCCGGTCGACCTGATCGTCTCCGGTCACACGCACTCCCACGTGGAGGCGCTCGTGAACGGGATCCCGATCGTCCAGGCCCGCTCGCACGGGAGCGCCCTCGGCGTGGTCACCCTGACCTGGGATCGCGCCGCCGGTCGCGTGGTGGACCACACCCTCGACGTCTGGACCACCGGGGCGGAAGGGGTCGACCGCGACCTTGAGGTCGCCGCGCTGGTCGCGCGGTACGGGGCGGCCGTGGCCGAGATCGCGACGCGCCCGATCGCCACCGTGGCCGAGCCGCTCTCCGCCTACCCGCGCGAGGAGGAGATCGCGCTCGGGGACCTGATCGCTGACGCCCAGCGGGTGGCGACCGGGGCCCAGGTCGTGATCATGAATCCGGGCGGCATCCGGGCCGACCTCGAGGCCGGCCCGGTGACCTACGCCGACGTCTTCCGCATCCAGCCGTTCCAGAACACGCTCGTGCGGCTGGAGCTGACCGGCGAGCAGCTGCGGCGGGCCCTCGAGCACGCGGTCGACAACCGGGTGGGACAGGTCTCGGGGAGCCGCTTCGCCTTCGATCCCACGCTCCCCCCGGGGGAGCGGGTGCGTGAGGCGACGCTCGAGGACGACGGCGCGCCGGTGGTGCGAAACGGCCGCGCGGTGCGCCCCGACGCCATCTACGACGTGGTCGTGAACAACTTCCTGGCGACGGGGGGCGACGGCTACGCGACTCTCACCGAGGCCCGGCGGGCCACGAGCACGGGCCTGGTGGACAGCGAGGTGATGGTCCTCCACCTCTCCGAGATGCCCCAGCCGGTCCGCTACGAGGTGCAGGGGCGGATCACGCGACTGGCCCCCTGGCCGCCGCGGGAGGAGTGACGGTGGACCGGGTGGCGGACGTGGGCGCCGAGGCCGGCCGGGTGGAGGTCCGGGTGAGTGGCACGACCGTCCGGGTGTGGCCGTGGGCCCGCTGGCAGGACGCGGTCGCCACGTGGCGGCCCGAGGCCGGCATCGCGCTGGCCCGCGGCGAGGCGTGGGTCGCCGATGCGCGCGGCCGGCCGCTCGACCCCGGCGGCCGGGTGGTCGCGGGTGCGGCAATCGAGTGGCGGGAAGACACCGCGGAGGGAGCATCATGAGCGTGGACCGCGAGATCCTGGAGCGTCTCCCCAAGACCGACCTCCACGTCCATCTGGACGGCTCGCTCCGGCCGGAGACGATCGCCGAGCTGGCCGAGAAGGACGAGGTGGACCTGCCGTTCGACTCGGTGGAGGACGTCCGCCGGTGGTTCGCCGAGGAGCTCCCCGAACGCGATCTGGTGGCCTACCTGGAGCGGTTCGACGTCACCACGGCGGTGATGCAGACCGAGGAGGCGCTGGAGCGGGTCGCGTTCGAGCTGGTCGAGGACGCAGCGAAGGAGAACGTCTGGTACATGGAGGTCCGCTACGCGCCGATCCTGTCGCAGAAGCGGGGGCTCTCGCTGCGCCAGGTGGTCGACGCGATCGACCGCGGGCTGCGGCGGGGACGGGAGCGCTACCCCCGGACCCAGGCGTACCAGATCATCTGTGGACTGCGCCACTTCGAGCCCGAGCGGGCGGTCCGGATGGCGGCGCTGGCGGTCGAGTACAAGGGGCGCGGCGTCCTGGCGTTCGACCTGGCGGGGGCCGAGAAGGACAACCCGGCCAAGCGGTTCAACGAGGCGTTCGCCCTGGTCCGCCACGCCAACTTGAACGTCACCGTCCACGCCGGCGAGGCCTTCGGCCCCGAGTCGATCCACCAGGCGCTGCACTGGGCGGGGGCCGACCGGATCGGGCACGGCGTGCGGCTCGGCGAGGATCCCGACCTGCTGCAGTACGTGATCGACCACCGGATCCCGCTGGAGATGTGCCCCACCTCCAACGTGCAGACGGGTGCCGTCGAGTCCATCGAGCAGCATCCGCTCCGCCGCTACCACGAGGAAGGGGTCCGGGTCACAGTGAACACCGACAACCGGCTGATGTCCGGCACCACGATGACCGACGAGCTGGCGGTCTGCGTGGAGCACCTGGACTTCGGCCTCGATGACCTGAAGAAGATCCTCCTGAACGGCTTCAAGAGCGCGTTCCTCCGCTACCAGGATCGGAAGGCCCTGATCGAAGAGGCGATCGGGGCGCTGGCGAAGGTCGGATAGTGAAGCGCCGACCGCCTCGCGGGCGGCTGATCGGAACGCCTCTCCCTGCCACGGGGTACATTCGCTGCGGGTCGGAACGCCGGAGCCGCTTGAACGCTCGGGCCCCGGCGAGCGTATTTTCCGATCAGGACGGGCTCTCCCGATCCGTCGACCGTTCGAGCCCCTCCCGATCCTGAGATTCCAGGCCGCCGAATGGGCCGCCGCCCCGATCGAAGCGAGTCCGCTGACCGCAGCGGATCCCCCGGGGGCGGAAAGAACCGAATCAGAAAGGCGCAGAATGAAACTCATCCCGACGATCGGCCTTCTCCTGGTCCTGGCGTCTCCCGCCCTGGCCCAGAACTTCGGCGGCACCGCCGCCATCCACGACGGTGAGGTTCTGTTCGGCCAGCCGAGCAGCGACCGCGATCCGGGCACCGTGTTCGTCTTCCATCGCTCGGACTCGGGCTGGCAGCGGGTGGCCGCGCTGCGCGCCTCCGACGGTTCCGTTGGTGACGGGTTCGGGGCCTTCATGACGCATGAGGACGGCGTCGTGGCGGTGGGCGCTCCAGGCAACGACGACGGCCGCGGGGCGGTCTACGTGTTCGAGCGCGGCGACGACGGCGCCTGGCGGGAGACCGCCCGGCTGACGCTGCCGGAGCGCGCCGAGGGCGACCTGTTTGGGGTCGAGCTGGGCATGGGCGACGGCCTGCTGCTGGCCGCCGAAGCCGACGGCGACTCGTCGGCCGGCGCGGTTCACGCGTTCCGCCGTGATGACGACGGCACCTGGCGGCCCGCGGGCGTGCTGGCGCCGCCGGCCGCGGTCGGGTTCGACCAGGGCTTCGGCCGCACGCTGGGGGTGATCGACGGCTCGCCGGTCGTGGCCGCGGCGGGCGCCGACTCCGGCAAGGGTGCGATCTGGGTCTTCCCCGCGGACGATGACGGATGGGGCGAGCCGGTCCGGATCTCGGGCCACGAGGTGAACGGCCGCTTCGGCGCCGGCGCCACGATCGCCGGGGATCTGATCCTGGTCGGCGCGCCCCTGGTCCAGATGGGCGCCGGCGAGGTGCGGGTGTACGCGAAGGAGGATGGCGAGTGGACCGAGGTCCAGCTGGTCCGCCCGGCGGACCTGGCCCCGCAGACCGTGTTCGGCGTCAACCTGTGGTACCGGGGCGACGAGGTGTGGGTCTCCGCGCCCGGCGCGAACGGCTTCCGCGGCGCCGTCTACGTCTTCCGACTCGACGACGACCGGCTGACGCAGGTCGCCCGGCTGGAGGGGATGGAGCTCAATCCGGGGGCCGGCTTCGGCGCCTCGGTGGGTCTCGGCGACGACCTGGCGGCGATCGGAGTGCCCGGCGACGACTTCGGCGCCGGAACCGGCTCCATCTTCGCCCGGACCGACGGGACGTGGACCCTGGACGGGGAGGTTTCGGTCCCGGTCGAGCCGCTCGCGGCGGTGACCGGCGAGCCGGTCGAGTGCGCCGGAGGTGAGGCCGCCCATTTCGAGTGCGGCGACGTGACGCTCCTGTCGTTCCTGCCGGTCGAGGCGGTCGGCGGCGACCGCGGCGTGGAGCTCAACGACGTCTGGGGCTGGGTCGATCCGGAGAGCGGTCGGGAGTACGCCCTGGTCGGCCGGGTGGACGGCGCGTCGTTCGTCGACGTGACCGATCCGGTGAATCCCCTCTACATCGGCAATCTCCCGCGGACGGAGGGCTCCCCCTCCTCCACCTGGCGTGACATCAAAGTCTACCGCGACCACGCCTTCATCGTGGCCGACAACGCCGGCCACCACGGCGTCCAGGTGTTCGACCTGACGCGGCTGCGGGATGCCGGGAGAAGCGCGCCCGCGACGTTCGAGCCGGACGCGTGGTACGGCGAGATCCACAGCGCGCACAACATCGTGATCAACGAGGAGTCGGGGTACGCCTATGCCGTCGGCGCGGGCGGCGGCGGCGAGACGTGCGGCGGCGGTCTCCACATGATCGACATCCGCGATCCGAAGAACCCCGCGTTCGCGGGCTGCTTCGCCGATCCGACCACCGGGCGAGAGAAGACCGGCTACACCCACGACGCGCAGTGCGTGACCTACCGCGGGCCCGACGAGGACTACCAGGGCCGCGAGATCTGCTTCGGCGCGAACGAGACCGCGCTCTCGATCGCCGACGTCACCGACAAGACGAGCCCGGTGGCGATCGCGATGGCCGAGTACCCGAACGTGGGCTACACCCACCAGGCATGGCTCACCGACGACCAGAAGTACCTGCTCATGGACGACGAGCTCGACGAGATGCAGGGTTTGGTGGACAACACCCGGACCCTGATCTGGGACGTGAGCGACCTGGACGATCCGGTCCTGATCAAGGAGTTCCTGAACCCGAACTCGACCGCCATCGACCACAACCTGTACGTGAAGGGCGACAAAGTGTACCAGTCGAACTACGTGCAGGGGCTCCGGATCCTCGACATCTCGGACATCGAGAACCCATCCGAGGTGGGCTTCTTCGACACCGTCCCGTACGGCGAGGACGACGCGCGGTTCGACGGCTCGTGGAGCAACTATCCGTACTTCGACAGCGGCACGATCGTCGTGACCAGCGGCAAGGAGGGGCTGTTCCTCCTGCGGTACGTCCCGACGGGGGACCGGCCGATCTCGTGATCGGCGCGCCCCTGGCGCTCACTCTCGCGACGCGGGCCCGCCGGACGGCGGGCCCGCTCGTCGCGTACGGGCCGGTCGTCGCGCTCGCCGCGGCCTGTGCCACCGCCCCCGCGGTCCAGGCCCAGGACCCCGCCGCCGGAGGCGGGCCCCTCCTCTACGTCACCAACCAGGACGGCGCCGCGGTGTCGGTGATCGACATGGACCGCCGCGCCGAGGTCGTCCGGGTGGATTTCCAGACGCTCGGGTTCGGCCCGAACGCCAAGCCGCACGACATCGCGGTGGAGCCGGGCGGCTCCTTCTGGTACGTCTCGCTGATCGGCGAGAACACCGTGCTCAAGTTGGACCGCGAGAACCGGATCGTGGGCCGGGTCGAGATGGAGGTGCCGGGGCTCGTGGTGGCGCACCCCACGGAGGACCTCCTGCTGGTCGGCCGTTCCATGTCGGCGGTGAGCCCGCCGTCCTCGGTGGCGCTCGTCCGCCGATCGGACATGACGCTGCTGGAGGAGGTGGACGTGGTCTTCCCGCGGCCGCACGCGCTGGCCGCCCGGCGGGAGGGGCCGGCCTATTCGGCCAGCCTGGCCGAGAACCGCATGGCGGCGATCGCACTGGACGGCTCGGACGTGGAGCTGATCGACGTGCCCGCGCCCGACGCGGCTCCGGCCGACACCGCGGACCACGCGGGACACGCGGGCCACACGCCTCACACTCTGGTCGAGTTCACGCTCGCGCCGGACGGCCGCACCCTGGTGGCCGGTGGCGAGATCAGCGGCGAGGTGCTGGTGTTCGACCTGACCGATCCCTGGCGCCCCGAGGTGGTGCGGCGGGTCCAGGTCGGCGGGGCGCCGTGGCACCCCGCGTTCACGCCGGACGGCCGCTGGCTCTTCGTCCCCCTCCACGCGGCGGACGCCGTGGCCGTGATCGACACCCGCACGTGGGAACTCGTCGACCGGATCACCGGACGCGGCCTGGCTCAGCCGCACGCCGCGGCGATGTCGCCGGACGGGAGCACCGTCTTCGTGTCGAACAACAACCTGCGCGGGACCTACGTCCCCGAGGGAGGCGGCCCGCCGGTCGGTACGGTGGTCGCGATCGACGTGGCCTCGCGGGAGATCGTCGCGGTGATCGAGGTCGGGCCCAACGCCACCGGCCTCGACACGGTCCCACCCCGGCGCTGAGCGCCCGCGCCGGCCTCGCCCGCGGCATGGTGGCGGCCGCCGTGGGGCTGCTGGGGGTCGCCTGCGCCACCCCGGGCCCTCCGCCCGCCGCGCCGGTCCCGGCGATGGAGCCTCCACTCCCGGCGCTCGAGCGGCGGGTGAACCCGTTCCCGGTGGCCGACTCCACCGGCCGTGACTACGACCATCCCTTCCTCGGCGGCTTCAACGTCCCCCGGCCCCAGCTGGTCGACATCGACGGCGACGGCGACCTCGACCTGTTCGTGCAGGAGGCGGCCGGCGAGATCATGTGGTTCGAGCGGCTGGACGGCCCCGACGTCCGCTTCGAGTGGCGGACCGACGCCTTCGAGGGGCTGGACCCCGGCGAGTGGTACCGCTTCGCCGACCTGGACGGGGACGGCGACATGGACCTGCTGGGGGAGTCCAAGTTCAGCCAGATCGCGGCGTGGGAGAACCGCGGGCCCGGCGCCGCTCCTCGGTTCGTGATGGTGGCCGACACGATCTACGACACCGCCGGCCGCGCCATCTACTCCGACCGGCAGAACATCCCGAACGTGGTCGACTTCGACTGCGACGGCCTCCTCGACCTGATGATCGGCCGGCTGGACGGCACCGTCACGCGCTACGAGGCCACGGCCCCGTGGTCGGGAGAGGGGGCGCCCACCTTCGAGTTCGTGACCGACCGTTTCGAGGGGATCGAGATCGTGGCCGCCATCACCCCGAGCGCCCGCCACGGCGCCAACACCCTGGTGTTCGCCGACGTCGACGGAGACGGCGACAAGGACCTCTTCTGGGGCGACTTCTTCGAGCCCGGCGTGCTGCTGCTGGAGAACACCGGGACGTGCGAGTCCCCGTCGTTCTCGAACCAGCCGGTGTCGTTTCCGCCGGGCGACCCGCTCTCGACCAGCGGCTACAACGCCCCCACGTTCGGCGACGTGGACGGCGACGGGGACCTGGACGTGATTGTGGGGGTGCTGGGCGGGGCGTACGGCGCGATCTCGACCGCGGCCGACAACCTGTATCTGCTCGAGCAGGGTTCGGACGGGTGGACCGTGGTTACCCGCCGTCTGATCGGCCAGATCGACGTGGGAGCGGAGAGCGTGCCCGCGGTCGGCGATCTGGACGGCGACGGCGACCTCGACGTGCTGGTGGCGAACAAGATCGACCCGCGGAATCCCCGAACGGCCCGGATCTACCGGTTCGAGAACGTGGGGACCCCGACCGCCCCGTCGCTCCGGCTCACCGGGGCGCTCCCCGTGAGCGGCGCGTTCCACTACGCGCCGACGCTGGGGGACCTGGACGGCGACGGCGACCTGGACCTGGTGGTGGGGACCTGGAACGAGGGGATCCTCGTCTACTGGAACGTCGGCACGCCGACCGCGGCCGACTTCTCGGCGGACCCCGACACGCTGGTCCGCCTCACCCGCGGAAGCCACGCCTCGCCCGTCCTGGCCGACCTGGACGGCGACGGCGACCTGGACCTGGTGGCCGGAGAGTCCTCCGGCGAGATCAACCTGTGGCGCAACGATGGAACCGCGCGGGAGCCCCGGTTCGTCCTCGTGACCGACGCGCTGGCCGGGTTCGACGCCGGACGGCGGAGCGCGCCGGCCGCGGCGGACCTGGACGGCGACGGTGACCTCGACCTCCTGATCGGCTCCAACGACGGTCGGGCGACGGTCCTCTGGAACGTCGGCGGGGAGGCGACCAGGGAGTCCTTCGAGGTCGGCGAGGCGGGCTACGACCTGCCCGGGATCTCCGCCCCGGTCTTCGCCGATCTGGACGGCGACGGGGTCCCGGAGCTCCTGGTCGGCGAGCGCTCGGGGGGGCTCCGCTACTACCGGCGTCCCTGACCGGCCCCCGCGGGGGTCGCGGCGCGCGTGCCGAGTCGCCATATTTCCGCCTTCCCATGACGCTTCCTTCCCGACTCCGGCCACCCCGGCTCGTCGCGGCCCTCTGGGCGCTCGCGGGGCTGCTCCTCGTGGCGGGCTGGTGGGCGGGCGCGGCGGCGCCGCGGACGGCTGGCGCGCAGGACCCCGCCCCGGCCGACACGGTGGCGCCGGCGGTGGACACCGTCGCGCCCGCGCTCGAGGGAGCGGACACTGGCGGCGCGGTGACGGTGTTCCAGGACACCGCCGGCGGCCCGGCCGACCTGGCCCAGGCAGGGGCCCGCGCGGCCGAGGCGCGAAGGAGCCTGGAGACGCCGTTCTGGGAACGGCTGGTCTCGCTCCTCGGCCTCGGCGTCATGGTGCTCCTGGCGTGGGCGATGTCGGTGAACCGCCGCGCCTTCCCCACGCGGATCGTCCTGTGGGGGATCGCGCTCCAGTTCATCTTCGCCCTCCTGATCCTGCGGACCACGCCGGGGGAGCAGTTCTTCGCCCTCGTCAACACCGCCTTCATCGAGCTCCTCGACTACACGCGGGACGGCGCGCGCTTCCTGTTCGGGAACCTGGTCGACAACGCCGTCCCGGTCGGGATGCCGATCGGCGATCCACCCGCCATGTCTCCGGTGGCGCCGGAGGAGCCGGCCCGCTACGCCGCGACCGGCAGCTACTTCGCCTTCACGGTGCTCCCCACGATCATCTTCTTCAGCTCGTTCATGACCGTCCTCTACCATCTCGGGCTCATGCAGGCGGTGGTGAAGGGCGTGGCGTGGGTGATGCAGCGGACGATGGGGACCTCGGGCGCCGAAACGCTGTCGGCCTCGGGCAACATCTTCGTCGGGCAGACGGAAGCCCCGCTCATGATCAAGCCGTTCGTCGAGAAGATGACGATGAGCGAGCTCCACTGCGTCATGACCGGCGGCTTCGCCACCGTGGCCGGCGGGGTCATGGCGGCCTACGTCGGGATGCTGGTGGTCTTCTTCCCCGACATCGCGGGGCACCTCCTGGCGGCGAGCGTGATGAGCGCGCCGGCCGCGATCCTGATCTCCAAGGTGATGTACCCGGAGGACGGCGAGCCCGAGACTGCGGACACGCTCAAGGCGGACGTCCCGTCGATCGACGTCAACGTGATCGGCGCGGCCAGCCGGGGCGCGGGCGAGGGGCTGTCGCTGGCCCTCAACGTCGGCGCCATGCTGCTCGCGTTCATCGCCCTGATCGCGCTCATCAACGGGATCCTCGGCTGGGCCGGCGGCCTGGCCGGCTACGAGGGGCTGTCGCTCGAGCTCGTGCTCGGCTGGGTCCTGGCGCCGCTGGCGTGGGTCATGGGGGTGCCCTGGAGCGACGCGGTCCAGGTGGGGTCGCTCCTCGGGGTGAAGACGATGGTGAACGAGTTCGTCGCCTTCCTGCAGCTCGCGACCCTGCTCCAGGAGGGCGCGCCACTCGAGCCGCGCTCGATCGTGATCGCCACGTACGCGCTCTGCGGGTTCGCCAACCTGTCCTCGATCGCCATCCAGATCGGCGGGATCGGCGGGATCGCCCCGTCCCGCCGGAGCGATCTCTCGCGGATCGGCCTGCGCGCCATGATCGGCGGCACGCTGGCCGCGTTCATGACCGCGACCGTGGCCGGCGCCATCCTTTGACCTCCGGCCCCGCCGCCTGCGGGACGGATGTGCACGCCGCCGTCACCGCCGCCCGGGAGTGGCTGGAGGCGGCCGGCGCCGGCCCGGTGACGGGGGGGCTCGTCCTGGGCTCGGGGCTCTCCGGCCTGGCCGAAGAGCTGGAGGACCGCATCACGGTCCCCTACGCCGACATTCCCGGTTTCCCCCGGGCCACCGTCCCCGGGCACGCCGGCAACTTCGTGGTGGGCAAGCTGGAGGGGACGGCCGTGGCCTGCGCCCAGGGCCGCTTCCACCTCTACGAGGGGTGGGAGCCGGCGGCGGTCGCGCTCACCGTGCGGGTCCTCCACGCGCTCGGCGCCCGCTGGATCCTGGTCACCAACGCGGCCGGCTCGCTCGACCCGCGGCTCGCGCCCGGATCGCTGATGGCGATCCGCGACCACCTGAACCTGCAGTTCGCGAGCCCGCTCCGGGGTCGGGCCCCGGAGGCGATCTCGAACCCCTTCCCGGACATGTCGAATCCCTACGACGAGCGGCTCCGCGAGCGGCTCCACACGGTCGCCCTGGAGGAGCGGATCCTCCTCCGGGACGGTGTCTACGCCGGGGTGTCCGGCCCCACCTACGAGACGCCGGCGGAGATCCGGTTCCTACGGCGGATCGGGGCCGACGCGATCGGCATGTCCACCGTGGGCGAGGCGATCGCGGCGGCCGAGATCGGGGTCCCCCTGGTGGGGATTTCGCTCATCACGAACGCGGCGGCCGGACTCTCCGACCAGCCGCTGGCGCACGAGGACGTGACCGAGATCGCCGGTCGCACGGCGGAGCGGCTGGCGCGGCTGGTGCGGGGGTTCGTGCGGGCCGGCTCCGCCGAGATTGATCTTTCCGCGGGTTCGCGGGTACCATGAACCCGGATATGGCCCGCTTCCCCACCATCGGACCCGCCCGCCGGGGGCTCTCGGCGCTGCTCGTGGCGCTCTACGTGGCGCTATCCGCCGGGGCGGGGCTCCACGTGGGAGACCACGACGAATCGCCCCTGGAATGGCTCCCCGCCGAGTACCACCACCACCTCTTCGAGCTGGATGCCGCCGCGGGCGACGGGAACCCGGACGCGCCGGCCATTTCCTGCGTCGCCTGTCAGCTGAACCGGCTGGTCCTGCGGCTCGACCCGCCCGCCCCCCGCCTCGCCGAGACGCCCGTCGTCCGCGTGGCGACGGCCGCGAAGACCCTCCCCCCCCGTACGCTCGAACGCTCTCCACGCACCACCCGGGGTCCGCCCTCCGCCTGATCGGTGTGGTATTCCGACCGGTCCCGCAGGATCGGTCCTGGCGGTTCACCCCGTTCATGGTGGAAAAAGATGCTGAGAATCCCGATGGCGGGGACCCTGGCGGCCCTCCTCCTGGCGTCGGCCCCGGCCGCCGCGCAGGACCCGGCCGCGGCCCCGTCCGATACGACCGAGAGCCTCGAAGAGATCGAATCCCGACTCCTCGGAGAGCTGGGCGAGCGTGACACGACGCCCGGTCGCGCTCCCGCGGCCGGCGCGGTCGCGAGCTCGCTCAACCCCGACATCTCGCTGATCGCCGACTTCCTGGTCGATCTCTCCCTGGAGGAGGCGACGCTGGAGGAGGGGGACCGCTTCCAGCTGCGCGAGATCGAGCTTGGAATCCAGGGCGCGGTCGATCCCTATTTCCGGTACGACGCGTTCCTCGGCCTGCACGGCGGAGAGATCGAGATCGAGGAGGCGTACGCGACGACTCTGGGGCTGCCGGCCGGACTCCAGGTCCGGCTGGGGAAGTTCCTCCTGCCCTTCGGCAAGGTGAACCTGACCCACCGGCCCGAGCTCCAGATGTTCGACTACCCGCTGGCGATCCAGGAGTACTTCGGCGAGGAGGGCTTCTCCTCGACCGGCGTGCAGGCGTCGGTGATCGGCCGGCCGCTCGGCTTCTACCAGGAGATCTCGCTGGTGGCCGCCAACGGGGCGGAAGCCCACGCCCACGGCGAGGAGGAGGAGCACGCCGCCCTCGTCCCGAGCCAGGAGGACGACGAGCACGACGAGGAGGAGCACGGAGAGAGCCTCTTCGACGACCTGGCCGACCGGCTCTGGGTGGCCCACCTCCGCAACTCCGTCGACCTGACCGAGGCGGCCAACCTGGAGCTCGGCGCCTCGTGGGGCACGAGTGTGGGGGAGGAGGAGGAGGAGCACGTCCGGACGAACCTTTACGGCGTGGACGCCACGTGGCGCTGGAAGCCGCCGGCGCGGGCGAAGTACCGCTCGGCGCTGCTCCAGGCCGAAGTCGTGTGGCGGAACGAGGTGGACGGCGAGCTGGGCACCCGGACGGGGGCGTTCCTCTACGGCCAGTGGCAGCTCTCGCGCCGCTGGTACGCCGGCGCGCGGCTGGACCGCGTGGAGCTCCCCGAGGAGGACGGCACGCTGCGCGGCGGGCAGCTCCTCCTGAAGGTCTTCCCCACCGAGTTCAGCCAGCTGCGGCTGGCGTACGAGCGCCGGGACCCCGAGGGAGGCGAAGCCGTCGACCGGGTGATCCTGCAGACCACGTTCGCGCTGGGGCCGCATCGGCCCCACGCCTATTGATCCGACGAAGCATCATACGAGGAGAAGGACCATGAGAACGAAGATCCGAGCGATTCACGGCGCCGCCCTGGCCGCGGCCGCGCTGCTGGCCCTGGCGGGCCCGGCCGCGGCGCAGTCGAAGGTGCGGGTGGTGGCCACGCTGCCCGTCTTCGCCGAGCTGGCGAAGGAGATCGGCGGGGACCGGGTGGAGGTGAGCACGATCGCCTCCCCCGTACAGGACCCGCACTTCGTGGACGCCAAGCCGTCCTACATCCTGGCGGCCGGGCGGGCCGACGTCCTCATCCACGCGGGCATGGACCTGGAGGTGGGCTGGGCGCCGCTGGTCTGGGAGCAGTCGCGCAACGCCGCCATCCAGCGCGGAGGCCCCGGCCACGTGGACGCTTCGGCGCACGTCCGCAGGCTGGGTGTGCCCACTGGCAGGGTCGACCGCTCGCACGGCGACGTCCACCCCTCCGGCAACCCGCACTACTGGCTGGACCCGCTGAACGCGGTGCCGCTGACGGCGGACATCACGCTGGCGCTCTCGCGGGTCGACCCGCGGAACGCCGGCTACTACAACGACCGGCGGCGCGCGTTCCTGGGGCGGCTGGACCGGCGGATGGCCAGCTGGCGGGCGACCATGCGGCCGCTGGAAGGACTCCCGATCGTTTCGTACCACGAGTCGTGGCAGTACTTCGCGGACCGGTTCGGGCTCGAGATCGTAGGGCACCTGGAGCCCCGGCCCGGCATCCCGCCCTCGCCGTCGCACCTCGCCAGGCTGATCGACCGGATGAAGGCGGACGGCGTGGGCCTGGTCCTGGTGGAGCCCTACTACGAGAGCCGGAACCCGGCGCTGGTGGCCCGCGAGACGGGAGCCACGGTGCTCGACGTGCGGAACCAGCCGGCGGCAGGCGAGGACTACCTCGAGTTCGTGGACTACCTGGTCGCCCGCGTGGCGGCCGGGGCCCGCCGGGCCGGGGCGGCGCGTTGACCGGAGTCTCCCGCGAACCCCTGGTGCGGTTCGAGGGCGTGCGGCTCGCCTACGGGCCGGCCACCGTGATCGAGGGGCTCGATTTCGTGCTGTACGAGGGAGACTTCTTCGGGCTGGTGGGGCCGAACGGGGCGGGAAAGTCGACGATCCTGCGGGCGCTCCTCGGGCGGCTCCGCCCCACCGCCGGCCGGGTGGTCTACGAGCGCGAGCTGCACCGGGAGCTCGAGTTCGGCTACGTCCCCCAGCGCCACACGCTGGACCCGCTGTTCCCGCTGACGGT
>DATLFF010000011.1:0-3504 GCA_035524915.1 Gemmatimonadota bacterium
CCTCAGCACCGGACCCGAATCATAGGCGGCGGGCTCTCCGACGTGGCTGTATCCGCCGTAGATCCGGCTGGAGACGAACACCTGCTCGAGATTCGGCCAGCGCGCCCGCATGGCGGAGAGCACGGCCTCGAAGTCGGCCACGGTGGCGGCGGTGGAGGTGCTCTTCGCGGTCTTGATCCAGGCCACCCGCACCCCGGCCTCGTCGAAGCCCGATCGCTCGATCTTCTCCGCCGCCCCGACGTAGGCGGGGTCCGAGGGCTCGTCCCAGAGCTCGGTGGTGCAGCCGGCGCACGCCGTCTCGATCAGATGCGCGTTCGTGAGTCCCTCCGCGCGCTCCATGAAGGCCCGCCACTCCACCACGGCGTTCGACATGCCGACCACAACGACGACCACAAGCTCCGCCTCCGGACGGATCTCGGCCGCGGCCTGCAGGCCGCGGGTGTGGTGTTCGGCCGGGGGGGTGCTGCGGCCACCGCCGTAGAGGCCCGTGCCGTCGATCAGCGGGACGCGGTCGCCGGGCGGAGGCGGCGGGGGCGGATCGACCGGGTCGGACGCGCCGCAGGCGAGCGCGAGGACCAGGGCGAGGAGCCCGAGGACTCCCCGGGGGGCGGGGCGAGCGAGCATCTTCATAGTATACGCCGGACTCCCCCCAGCGGGCCGGCACCCGAATCAGCGGACACTCAGGTCCCCCTCGAGCAGCGTCATGGGACCGAACCGCGGCCGCCCGTACGCGCCGGCGTCGACGCCGAACGTACCGGTCAGCCGGTAGTCCAGCCGCGCGCCGAAGATCGCGGCGCGCGCGATCTGCCCGAGGCGCGGCAGGTCGTCGAACCCGATCGAGACGTCCAGCGGGACCACGGTGTCCTGGAGCGCGGTAAGCGGAAGACCCAGCGGGAAGTCCACGCGGAAGGCGTCGGCGTCCTCGACGAAGAGGTCGCCGCGGATGTCGGTCAGGGTGAGGCCGAAGCCGTTGGGGTTCTCGACCCGGGTCCAGATGCGGAGCGCCGCCCCGCCGTACGGCCGGTCGGACGACGGACCGAGGAGCCGGAACTCGGCTTCCCGTCCGGCATCCTCCGAGAATCGGAGCGGCGAGAGCCCGAGCGACTCCAGGGTCGCGCATCCGGCCGCCGCCAGCGCCACCGCGGTCGCCGCCGCGAAGACGTATCCCTTCATTCGATCCCTCCTGTGCGGGGGTCCGCGCGGCCCCCGGCTCTTACCCCGCTGGGCGCGGATCCTTCCCTACGGGACCGGCGCGGTCGAACGCAGGATCGGGTAGACGGCGGCGTCCTCGAGCGCGGCGTCCAGCGCGTTCCATCGCACCAGCCCGTCGCTCCCCATCGGTTCGAGCAGGTGAAAGACGAGCCGGCCCAGCGGCTGGTCCAGCGGCACCACCACGGTGCCGGCCGGAAGCTCCGCCTCCACGCTCTCCCACTCGCCCTCCAGGATCCGGGCGCGATGGCCTTCGAACTCCCGCTCCTCCTGCCGGGAGGCCGAGATCCCGAACGCCTCGAACCGGCCCCGCACGGGCGTCGCGAGCGGACGCGACTCCACGCCGTGGGCCTCCAGGAGATCGAGGACGGAGTCCAGCTCGGGCGGCACCAGATACGCGAAGGGGGCGACCGCCGTGCGGGTCGGGCGGAAGGAGACGAAGGCGGGCATCGGCTCGACCCGCACCGCGCCGGTTCGCTCCAGCATCGGCTCGCCCGTGAACGGGTGACGCCGTCGCTCGACCTCCCCGAGGAGCACCGGCGCCGCCTCGATCGTCCGCTCGAAGTCCGTGGCCAGGGCCAGCTCCGTCCCCGCCACCGCACGGACGTCCGCCTCCTCTGTCCGCCGGCGGATCTCCCCGGCGTGGGCCGCGGCGAAGTCCAGGAGCGCCTCGACGAACCGTCGGGTCACGAGCACGCGATCGCGGAACGGCAGATAGGAGTAGACCTCCGAGAGGATGCCGAAGCGGTTCCTGAGCCCCACGTAGTTGGTCGAATAGCGGGGCTCGGAGCTGAACGAGTACCAGCCGCGCGGGGCGTCCATCTCCTCGTCCTCGGCGAGGTTCCCGTAGTGCCACGACTCCCACCCGCCGTCGGCGCGGATCACCGACGTGACGGCGGGCAGCAGCGAGTCGCGGAGGAACCCGGCGATCGCCGGATCGGTGTCGGGATGGAGCGGAGGCGAGTACGTGAGGTGGTAGCCGTGGACGGTCCCGTTCGTCGTATGGAGGTCCACCACCAGGTGCGGGTCGACCGCGCGGTAGAACTTCACGAGCGAGCGCGTCTCGGCCGCCTCGAGCTTGGTGAAGTCGCGATTCAGGTCGAGCCCCCGGGCGTTCGCGCGCTGGCCCATGCCCCCGATCGGACCGTGCTGGAGCGGGCGGTTCGTCAGCGCGACGCGCTCGTTGCCGTCGGCGTTGTAGATCGGCGCGACAAGCAAGAGCAGCGAGTCGGCCCACGCGGCGTGGGCCCCCTCGGAGAGCTCCCGAAGGAGGATCAGCGCGGCTTCCTTCCCGGCCACCTCGCCGGCGTGGATGTTCGCGAATACGAGAACGCGCAGGCGGTCCCGCACCTGGCCGATGGCTTCCAGCGTCTCCATCGGCGCGCCGTCCGGCGCCCACACCACCACGGGCAGCGCGCGTCCTTCGTGGGTGTAGCCGAAGGGGATCACCCGGAAGCCGGGCTCGGCCCCCGAGAGCGTCTCCAGGAAGGCGAGGACGTCCTCGTACCGGGAGGTCTCGGCGAAGCCGGTCCGCTCGGCGCGGGTGAGGAAGTCCTGTCCGCGGGCTCCCGTGGCGAGGAGCAGCAGGAAACCGGCGAGCGTGGCGTCGCGGATCATGTTCGGGAGTCTAACCGCTCTCGGCCGGATCGCACCGGTCACTGGTGGGCCTGGGTCCTGTGGAGGATTCTCTCGGGGGGACCGTTCACGGTGCTCGACATCGCCGCCAAGCCGGTGATCGGGATCGTGATGGTGGCTCTGGTGATCGCCGCGGCCGCGGCTCTCGTCGGCGTCGCGCGGGAGGTCCGCGAGAGCCGCCTCTCGGTGCCGGAGGTTTCGAACGCCTGACCCTGGCCGTGCAGCTCCCCCGGGGGGCAACGCGTGGAGACTACGCCGGGCTCAGTCGGCCACCCAGGTCAACCGGACGGGCTTCGTGATGTTGGACTCCACCGTGGAGATCGCGTCGCAGGAGTACTTGATGACCGCCGTGCCGGCCCCGATGATGTCGACGTCGATCTCGGTCAGCGACATGATGGCGCCGTAGATCTCCACGTTCCCGTTGATCTTGTTGACCCTGTCCGCGATGATGATGCCCTTGAACTCGCCGCCGTTGATGTTCCCCAGGTTGGCCGGGGCGTAGAGCGGATCCGACGCCTTCGCGGCGTCGTAGAGCACGTCGCTGGGATCGTGCTCGCGCGGGTGGTACAGCGGGTTGTGGACGATCAGGATCCCGGTTCCCTGGATGTTTCCGCAACCGCCGTCCGTGGCGCACGTTCCGGTCGAGCCGAAGTCGTCGGT
>DATLFF010000012.1:0-4450 GCA_035524915.1 Gemmatimonadota bacterium
CGCGTCCGCGCGTTCGAGGCTCCGCTCGAACTCGGCGTCGTCCATGAGGATCGTGGCCCGCTCCTCCATCGTGTGGTTGGCGACCTCGCCGCCGGCCTCGACGATCCGGCGGACGGCCGCCGGCCGCTCGGCCACCCGCTCGCCGATCAGGAAGAACGTGGCGCGGGCGCCGTGGGCGGCGAGGACCTCCAGGATCTCGTCGGTGTGGGAGGAGGGCCCGTCGTCGATCGTGAGCGCGACCACCGGCTCGTCGGTCGGCACGCGCCAGAGGACCTCGGGCGCGGCCGCCTCGAGCCCGCGCACGATCGTGTCCGGCGCGGCCAGGGCGAGCCCGGCCAGGGTCCCCGCCATGGAGAGGCCCAGGGCGGCGGTGAAGCGCAGCGCGATCATCGGGGGATGACTACGTTCATGGTCCGGCGATCGCCTCCACCATCCGCCGCCAGAACTCGAGCGCCTCGAAGTAGCGCTCGATCTCGATCCGCTCGTCCCGGCCGTGGGCGCGGGCGTCCTCGGGGTCCTCGAAGATCGCGGTCACGCCGTAGACCGGGATGCCCGCGTTTCGCGCGTAGAGGCCGTCCGTGGCGCCGGTGGACATGACGGGGACGACCGGGACGCCGGGCCAGAACTCCCCGGTCAGCGCCTCGATCGGACCCATGACCTCCGGGGCGAGGGGCGACGGCGGGCTCTCGGTCGGGACGTTCACCCGCGCGATCGAGATCGCGGAGTCGGCCAGCACCCGGGCCAGGTCGGCCTCGACTGCGTCCAGGTCCTCGCCGGGGAGGACGCGGCAGTTCACCGTGGCGCGCGCGGTCTGCGGGAGCGCGTTGTCGGCGTGGCCAGCCTCCAGCCGGGTCGCCACGCAGGTGGTCCGAAGGAGCGCGTTGTGGTACGACGACGCGGCCGCGAGCCGCTCGGCGGCCTCGAGGTCGGAGGGGTCGGCGGCGGCGGCGCGCATGTCGGCGGCCGTCGCCGGATCGGCCTCGAAGGCAGCCGAGCGCTGGAGGAACGCGCGGGTCGTCTCGTTCAGCGCCACCGGAAAGCGGTGGTCCGCCACCCGCTGGAGGCCCCGGGCGAGCGCATAGATCGCGTTGTCCGGCCGCGGCCGCGAGGAGTGGCCGCCCGGGTTCGTCGTCTCCAGGCGGAACGTGAAGTACACCTTCTCGCTGGTCTGGACCCCGTGCATGAGCTCGTCGCCGTCGGGGCCGAGCTGGCCGCCGCCCGCGTCGGTGTTGAGGGCGAGCGCGGGCTTCCGGCCCATCCACTCGAGGCCCTCGGTGACCGCCCACTTGACCCCGCCGCTCGTGGTCTCCTCGTCGCCGGTCAGGAGGATGATGAGGTCCCGCGACGGGACCCAGCCGGCGTCCTTCCAGCGGAGGAAGTTCGCGATCAGGATCGAGGCGCCGGCCTTGTTGTCGTTGGTGCCGCGGGCGTACCACCAGCCGTCGTCCTCGACCCGCTCGAACGGGTCGGTGCTCCAGTCCTCGGGCCGCGCGTCGACCACGTCCAGGTGGGCCATGAGGAGGATCGGGGGGGCGTCCGCGTCGGTCCCGCGGTAGCGGGCGAGGAGGTTCCCGGCGCCGGACTCCAGGGTGACCACCCGGACGTCCTCGTCGGGGAACCCCGCGGCTTCGAGCCGCGCGGCCATCGCCTCGGCGGCGCGGACGGTCTCGGGGGTCTCCGACACGGAGGGGATCTCGACCAGCTCCTCGAAGATCGCGTCCGCGAGGGCGCGGTCGACGTCGGAGAGCCCCCCCATCGGAGCGGTCTGGGCGCGGGCGGACGGGATGGCCAGGACGAGCGCGGCGAGCGCGGCGAGCGCGGGGCGAATCGACGATCCGTTCGGCACGGGCGTTCCTCTGGTCTGGGGGGTGGATTGCGCGGAGTGGATGGTACCCTTGCGGGGCGGGGAGTTCCAGCGCCGGGCCGGGAGCGGCGGCCCCGGTCCGGAACCGGCCGGCCCCCGGAGTCAGCGCCCCGCGGGCCCCCCGGCGCCCCACCAGAGCGCGACCGCCACGGCGGTCGCCAGGTTCAGGCTCGAGACCCCGGCGCGCATCGGGATCCCCACCCGGAGATCGGCGCGAGCGAGCAGCTCCGCGGAGAGACCGCTCCGCTCGGCGCCGAAGGCGAGGAGCGCGCGGGCCGGCAGCGCGCCGGGGGTGAGCGGCTCGCCGCCGGGGACGAAGGCGACCAGCGGTCGGTCGGTGGCGGGGAGGGCGTCCAGCCGGGTGACCGGCAAGGCGAACTGGAGCCCGGCGGCTCCACGGATCGCGGCCGGGGACCACGGATCGTGGGCCCCCAGCGCGAGCACGGCAGCCGCATCCGCCGCCGCAGCCGCCCGCACGGCCGCCCCCAGGTTCCCCATGCGGCGCGGCCGGTCGAGGAGGACGGCCGGCGCGGGCCCCGGGTCCGCCAATCCCGCGGCCGGGTCCACCGCCGGGCGCCGCGCGATCGCCAGCACACCGGTGGGCGGCGGGTTCGGGGCGAGCCGCGCGAAGAGCCCGGCGGAGACCGGCGCAAGGAGCTCGGCCAGCCGCCCCGCCACGTCGGGGGCCAGGTCCTCGGCCAGCCGGTGCGCGGCCGCCGGATCCGGGGTTACCACCTCGGTCACCGCCGCGCCGAAGCGGAGCGCGTGCTTGAGCGCGTGGAGGCCCTCCAGGACCGCCAGCTCCGGGTCCTTCCGCGCGCGCCGCCATCGCTCGACGATCGTCTCGTCCATGTTCACCAATCTATTTGTAACAGGCCGGAGCCGCCCGCGGCGCCTCGCTTCCCCCGGCCGGGCCGGTGGCGTAGGATGTCGCCCGTGCTTCGGGTCCCGGACCTCCCCACGCCGGCTCTGCTGGTCGACCTCGACGTTCTCGAGCGGAACCTCGCCCGGATGCAGGCGAAATGCGACCGCCTCGGCGTGGCGCTCAGGCCGCACGTCAAGACGCACAAGTGCGTGGAGATCGGCCGGCTCCAGCGGGAGGCCGGCGCGCGGGGGATCACGGTGGCGACGCTGGAGGAGGCGCGGGCCTTCGCCGAAGCGGGGTTCGACGACCTGACCTGGGCCTTCCCGGTCGTGCCCGGCCGGATCGACGAAGCGCGCGAGATCGCCGGGAGGTCGACCCTGCGCCTGCTGGTCGACTCCGACGAGGCCGTCGACGCGCTCGAGCGCGCGGCCTTCCCATTCCGGGTCTGGCTCAAGGTCGATTGCGGCTACCACCGCGCCGGGGTCGATCCCGCCTCCGACGCGGCCGTCTCCCTGGCCCGGCGGCTGGCCGAGTCCCCCACGCTGGGATTCGACGGGATCCTCACCCATTCGGGGCACGCCTATCTCGTCTCGTCCCGCGCGGAGCTGGCGGCCGTCGCCGCCCAAGAGCGGGACGCGGTCGTGGCGTTCGCGGAGCGACTGCGGGCCGACGGTGTCGAAGTGCCGTCGATCAGCGTCGGCTCCAGCCCGGCGATGAGCGCGGTCGAGCGGCTGGACGGGGTCGACGAGGCGCGCCCCGGCAACTACGCCTACAACGACTGGACCCAGGTGCTGCTGGGCGCCTGCGAAGTGGCCGACTGCGCCCTCACGGTCGCGGCCACGGTCGTGTCCACGGCGGCGGACCACGCGGTGGTCGACGCGGGGGCCCTGGCGCTGTCGAAGGACGCCGGCCGGCCGGACCTGGCCGCGGCCACCATGGGGGAGATCTTCGAGGACCACGCGGGCGGACGCCTGCGGGAGGACGTGCGCCTGGTGGCGCTCAGCCAGGAGCACGGCAAGACGAGCGGGCGGCTGCCGGTGGGCGAGCGGGTCCGGATCCTGCCGAACCACTCGTGCCTGACGGCGGCGTGCTTCGACCGAGTGCACGCGGTCCGCGGCGAGGAGGTCGTAGGCGCCTGGCGGGTCCGCCGCGAGCGGTAGGGCCGGCCGACGTAGCGCCGGCCGACGCAGCGGATCTCCCGCCGCGGACGTTCTCTCACTCGGGGGGTGGGCCCCCGGATCGGCTCGTTCACCCGCAGGAGAGGAGACGAAGATGGAGACACGCACGATCCCGCGAGCCCACCCGCGGAGGTGGATCGCCCCGCTGATCGGACTGGCGCTCCTCGCGCCCGCCACCGCCCGGTCCCAGCAGTGGTCCTGGCCGGAACGCGGAGAGAACCTCCAGGTGCTGCCCGAAGACACGCCGCCCGAGCGGCTGCGGGCGATCATGACCGGGTTCACGCGCGCCCTCGGCGTGCGCTGCACCTACTGCCACGTGGGCGAGGACGGACAGCCGTTGTCTACCTACGACTTCGCCTCGGACGAGCTGCACCACAAGGAAGTCGCGCGCACCATGTACCGCATGCTCGGCGTCATCAACGACACGCTGAGGACGATCGAATCGAGCGGGCACACGCGAACCCGGGTGAACATGTGGTGCCACACCTGCCACCGGGGCCGGCCGCGGCCGACCACGCTCGAGGAGGAGCTCCGCGAGGCCCG
>DATLFF010000013.1:0-10384 GCA_035524915.1 Gemmatimonadota bacterium
CCCAGTCGAGCGGCTGACGGAGTCGGGCCGACAGGCCCGTCTCCTGCCCGGCGGCTCCCTCCACCCAGAGCTCGCCCCCGCGTGGGGTCAGGCGGGCCCGGCGCCACGCGGCGCGGACGGTGAACGTCACCAGTCCCGTCCGCAGGTCGGCCCCCCCGGAGTCGGTGATCAGGCGGGTGCCGAACCGGATGGAGTGGGGGCCCCAGGGGGGCGCGACGGGCCGCAGTACGGCGACGGCGCGATCCTCCCGCAGCTCGATGTCGTAGTCGACCCGCTCGAACTCGCCGATCGAATAGGCGTCCCGGGCGGCCCGCTCGAGCGCGTCCACGGTCAGGGGGGACTCGGGGGCCAGGTCGATCCGCCCGCGCACGCGGCGGTCGTCCAGCCACCCGGGGCCCCGCACCTCGATCGCCGCGACGCGCGCGGGAAGCGGGGCCGGCCGGAGCGACGCCCGCCACGCAGCGTAGGCGGCGGGATCCACCGCGAAGGGCGACAGGTCCGCGGCGGCGGCCCGGGCGGCCTCGGCTCCGCGGGCCACGATCGTGTCGGCGTCCTCGAAGTCGAAGAGCCCGAACCCCTCCAGGTCGGGGACGATCGCCACGTCGGCGAGCGCCCGGTGCTCGTCGACTCCGGCGCGGCCGATGAAGTCCGCGAGCTGATCCAGCGCGCCGAAGAAGGTGCCCACCTCCTCGCCGGTCTCGAGCGGCGGCGTCACGTCCACCGCGATCGTCGCGCCGGCCCCGCGATCGATCGCCACGTCGACCGGCAGATTGTTGACCAGACCCCCGTCCACCAGGAGGAGGTCGTCGATCCGGACCGGCGTGAAGACGAGCGGGATCGCCATGCTCGCCCGGATCGCGTCGGCCGGATCGCCGCGGGTGAGGACCACAGGTTGACCATGTTCGTAGTCGGTGGCCACGGCGGCGAACGAGATCGGCAGCCGGTCGAACTCCTCGACCGCGAGGACGGGGAAGAGGAACCGGCGCAGGAGGAGCCCCACCTCCTGGCCGGAGACGAGACCGCCGGGAAGCCGGAGCTCGCCGTCGGCCACGCCGACCTCCAGCTCGAGGCCGTAGCGGCGCTCCGCGGCGCGGTGGCGGTAGTCGAGCGAGGCGCGGGGCGGGGCGTCGTCGAGGAGCGCGGCCCAGTCGGCCGCGGCGATCCGCGCGGCGATCGAGTCGGCCGGGAGGCCGCTCGCCCAGAGCCCCCCCACGATCGCGCCCATGCTGGTGCCGGTCACGAGGTCGACGGGCACGCGCATCCGCTCGAGCTCCTGGAGCGCGCCCACGTGGGCGAGGCCGCGGGCGCCGCCGCCCGAGAGCGCCAGGCCCACGCGGGGGCGCGCGTCCTGCGCCGCCGCGGGGGCGAGGGCCGTCAGCGTGGCGAGGAGGGCGAGGGCGAACCGCGCTGGCACGCGTGGTATACTACGCGATCGTGGAAGGCGGGGCGCGAACGCGCGTGGACCTGGTGGTCCGGAGCCGGAGGGTGGTCCTCCCGGACGGGGTGCGCCCGGCGGCGGTGCTCGTCGCGGACGGGCGGATCGCGGCGGTGGAGTCCTCGGACCTGGCCGTCGACGCGGCCGAAGACGTGGACCTGGGGGACGTCGCGCTCCTGCCGGGCGGCGTCGACGTCCACGTCCACGTGAACGAGCCGGGGCGGATCGAGTGGGAAGGGTTCGAGACAGCGACCCGCGCCGCGGCAGCCGCCGGGGTCACCACGATCGTCGACATGCCGCTCAACTCGCTCCCCGTCACGACGACGTCCGCGGCGCTCGAGGCCAAGCTCCAGGCCGCGGGGGACTGCGACCTCGCGGTGGACGTGGCCTTCTGGGGCGGCGCCGTGCCGGGCAGCGCGGGCGAGATGCCCGGGCTCCTGGGCGGCGGTGTGCTCGGGGCCAAGGCGTTCCTGGTCGACAGCGGGATCCCCGAGTTCCCGGCCTCCGGCGAGGCCGATCTGCGGGCGGCGATGGAGGCCCTGGCCGCCCTCGGCGCCCCGCTCCTCGCGCACGCAGAGTCTCCGGACGCCCTGGGGCCCCCACCTCCGCCGGGCACGCGGGACCTCGCCGCGTGGGCCGCCTCGCGGCCGGCGGAGGCGGAGGTCCGCGCGGTCCGGCTCCTCGTCCGGCTCGCGCGGGAGACCGGGGCGGCCGTCCACGTGGTCCACGTCTCGGCGGCGGAAGTCCTCCCCGAGATCGCCGCGGCGAAAGCCGGGGGGCTCCCCGTGACCGCCGAGACCTGCCCGCACTACCTGACGTTCGCGGCCGGGGAGATCACGGAAGGGGACACGCGGTTCAAGTGCGCCCCCCCGATCCGCGGCTCGGCGAACCGCGAGCGACTCTGGGCGGGACTCGCCGACGGTACGATCGACCTGGTGGCCTCGGACCACTCGCCGTGCCCGCCGGAGATGAAGCGACTGAAGGAGGGGGACTGCGCCCTCGCCTGGGGTGGGATCGCCGGCCTCGGGGTCGTCCGCGCGGCGACTTGGACCGGGGCCGCTTCGCGCGGGTTTGGCCTCCCCGACCTGGCGCGCTGGACGAGTGCGGCGCCGGCCCTCCTGGCGGGGCTCCACGATCGAAAGGGTGCCATCGCGCCGGGGCTCGACGCGGACCTGGTCGCGTGGGAACCGGACTTCGAGTGGACGGTGGACCCGGCTCGGCTCGGCCACCGCTGGCCGGTCACCGCGTGGGACGGCCGGCGGCTCCGCGGGGCCGCTCTCCGAACGTGGGTGCGCGGGCGCACGGCGTGGGACGGGACCGGGTGGACGGCCCCCGGTCGGACGGTCCTCGGCCGGGCCCGGTCCACGGCGGGGGTCCGGTGAGCGCTACGGAGCGGGCCGCGTTCGAGCGGTGGCCCGACCTGGCGGACCGCCGGGTGGGGGGGACGACGGTCGCCGCGAACGACGAGTTCTTCGCGCCGAAGGATCGGCTGGTGGAGCCCGGCCCGCCGGAGTTCCGCCCCGACGAGTACACCGACCGCGGCAAGTGGATGGACGGCTGGGAGACGCGCCGCCGCCGCGACCCCGGCCACGACTGGTGCGTCGTTCGCCTCGGCGCGCCGGGCGTGGTCCACGGCGTGGTGGTCGACACCCGTCACTTCCGCGGGAACCACCCCGAGGCCGCCTCGGTCGAGGGCGCGCGTCTCGAGATCGAGCCGCTGAAGTGGGAGGACCCGGCCGTCGAGTGGGTCCCGCTGGTGCCGCGCTCGCCCCTGGCCGGGGACGCGGAGAACGGCTTCCGGGTCGACGTCGACCGGACCTGGACGCATGTCCGGCTCTCGATCTTTCCCGATGGCGGAGTGGCGCGGCTCCGCGTGCATGGGGAGGCGCGGCCGGACTGGGATCTGCTGGCCAGGACCGGCCGGGCCGGCGGGATCGAGCTGGCGGCGATCCCGCGCGGCGGCGCCGTGATGGCGTGCAGCGACGAGTTCTTCGGCGCGCCCGGAAACCTGCTCCTGCCGGGCGACGCCCAGGGGATGTGGGACGGCTGGGAGACCCGCCGCCGGCGCGGGCCGGGGCACGACTGGGTGGTGGTGCGGCTGGGCCACCGGGCGCGGATCGAGCGGGTCGAGATCGACACCCGTCACTTCAAGGGGAACTACCCGGAGAGCGCGCGGCTGGAGGCGATCGACGCGCCGGACGCGGCCGCTGGGCCGCCTGCGGACGCGCCGTGGCGCGAGACGCTCCCGCGGACCCGGCTCCTTCCCGACGACGTCCACCCCTTCGAGGCGCCGGAGTTGACGCCGGTCGAGGCGACCCACGTGCGGCTCTCGATCTTTCCCGACGGAGGGGTGGCGCGGCTCCGGGTGTTCGGGACGCCCCTCGCGTGAGCGCGGGCCTGGAGCGGCTGAACGGGGCGTCGGCGGAGTCGGCGCGGGCCGTTCTGGCGGAGGTGTGCGGGGCGCCCGGCTGGGCGGAGGCCGTGGCGGCGGGCCGGCCGTTCGGCGTGCCCGCGGAGCTCTTCGGCGCGGCCGAGGCGGCGTGGGACGACCTCGCCCCCGCGGCGTGGATCGCCGCGCTCGAGGCGCATCCCCGGCTCGGGGAGGACCGGCGCGTCGCCGGGGGATCGGCCTCGGCCTGGTCGCGCGCCGAGCAGGCGGGCGTCGGGGACGATTCCCGGGCGTCGCTCGCCCGCGTGCAGGAGGAGTACGAGCGGCGCTTCGGCTGGCCGTTCGTGGCCTGCGCCACCGGCCGCTCGGGCGCGGAGCTGCTGGCCGACTGCGAGGCGCGGCTCGCCCACGAGCCGGACGACGAGCTGGCCGTCGCGGCCGGAGAGGAGCGGCGGATCGGCCGGCTCCGGCTGGGGAAGCTGCTGGAAGGAGGAATGGAATGAGTGTGACCACCCACGTCCTCGACACCGCGCGCGGCCGGCCGGCCGCCGGCGTCGGGGTGATGCTGAGCGTGCGGACGGGCGGCGGCTGGCGCGAGCTCGCCCGCGCCGCCACGGACGCGGACGGCCGCGCCCGGTTCGACGACGCGGGCCCGCTCGAGGCCGCCGCGTACCGGCTCCGGTTCGAGACGGGGGACTGGTTCCGCGGGAGCGGCCTGGAGGGGTTCTGGCCGCAGGTCGAGATCGCGTTCGAGATCGCGGACCCCGGGGTCCACCACCACGTGCCGCTGCTGCTGTCCCCGTACGGCTACACCACCTACCGGGGGAGCTGACGGCCGTGGAGTGGCTCGAGCTCGCCACGCGGTGGCTCCACGTGATCGCCGGGATCGCGTGGGTCGGCACGTCGTTCTACTTTATCCGCCTGAACGCGGTGCTGGACCCGTCCGATGCGCCGGAGGTGGACGGGGAGGCGTGGGAGGTCCACGGCGGCGGGTTCTACCGGATCGTCAAGTATCGCGTGGCCCCCGGCGCGATCCCGGAGCGCCTCCACTGGTTCAAGTGGGAGGCGTACGCGACCTGGCTCTCGGGGGCGTCGCTCATGGTCCTCGTCTACTACATGGGGGCCGAGGCGTTCCTGCTGGACCGGAACGTGGCCGACATCGGCCCGCGGACCGGCATCGCGATCGGCGCCGGGAGCGTGATCGGCGGGTGGCTCCTCTATGAAGCGCTCTGCCGGACACCGGTGCTGAAGCGCCCGGCGCTCTTCGCGGCGGTGGGGCTCGCCCTGGCGACGGGCGTGGCGTGGGCGCTCTCCGAGTGGATCTCCGGCCGGGCCGCCTACATGCACGTGGGAGCGCTCGTCGGAACGGTCATGGCGGCGAACGTCTTCTTCGTGATCATCCCCGCCCACCACCGCCTGGTCGAGGCGGTCGAGGCCGGCCGCGAGCCGGACGCGCGGAAGGGGGAGTACGCCGCGCGGCGCTCGCTCCACAACAACTACCTGGCGCTCCCGGTCGTGTTCGTGATGATCTCGAACCACTACCCGATGACGTACAACCACCCGCAGGGATGGCTGATCCTGGGCGCGCTCGGCCTGATCGGGGGGACCGTCCGCCACTACTACAACCTGCGCCACGCGGGTTGCCATCGGCCGTGGCTGCTGGCGGCGGCCGCCGCCGGCCTGGTCGCGGTGGCCGTGGCGGTGGCGCTGGGGACGCCGGGACCCCGCGCCGCCGGGGCCGAGGCCGGCCCGGTCGAGCTCGCCCGGGTGCGGGAGGTGATCGCCGCGCGCTGCGCCTCCTGCCACTCGGCCCATCCGACCAGCGAGATCTTCACCGCGGCCCCGGCGGGTATCGCCTTCGACACCGAGGCCGAGATCGTGGACCGCGCCGAGCGGATCCACGCGGTCGTGGTGGAGAACCGCGTGATGCCGCTCGGGAACCTGACCGGCATGACGGAGGAGGAGCGGGAGCTGGTGGGGCGCTGGGCGCGCGCGGCCGCGCCGTGAGCGTTCGGGTCCGGTCGGTCGAGCCCGCCGACGCCGCCGCGTGGGAGCGGATGCGCGAGCGGCTGTGGCCCTCCGCCGAGGGGGAGCACGCCGGGGAGATCGCCGCCTGGTTCGCGGGCGACCTGTCGATCCCGGCCGAGGTCCTGATCGCCGAGGTGGACGCGGGGAACGCGATCGGGTTCGTCGAGCTGGCGATCCGCGGCTACGCCGAGGAGTGCTACTCCGGCCGCGTGGCCTACCTCGAGGGGTGGTACGTGGAGCCGGAGGCCCGCCGCCGCGGCGTGGGAACCGCCCTGATCCGGGCCGCCGAGGAATGGGGCCGGGCGCTCGGGTGCGTCGAGATGGCCTCCGACGCCGCGCTCGAGAACGAAGACGAGCCACGCGGCGCACCGCTCGGCGGGGTTCGCCGAGACCCACCGCCTGGTCACGTACCGCAAGAACCTCTGACCGGTCGCAGGTGCGATCTGGCGTCCGAGGGCGAGCCGGCGTACTGTGTAGCGCCCACCCCGGACTCCGCAATGCCCACTCTCAAAAGGAGACTCATGTGCGCGTGAAGTCGATGCTGGCGATGACGATGCTGCTCCCCCTGGCGCCTGTCCCGGTCGCCTGGGCCCAGCCGGCGGAGGCGACCCTGACGCCGGAGCTGGCGGCGGTCCGCGAGGCGCTCGACCGCTACAGCGATCCGATCGCGGCGGTCCACGACGGATACTTCTCCACGGTGGGATGCATCGAGTACCCGGAGGGTGGCCACGAGGGCGCCATGGCATACGCCCCCGGCGGGATGGGGGTGCACTTCCTGAACCTCGGCCACATCGCCCCGGTGCTGGACCCGGCCCGGCCGCAGGTGCTGATCTACGAGCCCGACGGCGACCGTCTCCGCCTGGTGGCGGCGGAGTGGTTCGTCCCGGCCGAGCTGGTGGGGGAGGAGCCGCCCGCGATCTTCGGCCAGCCGCTCCAGGGACCGATGGAGGGCCACAAGCCGGTCATGCCGGAGGGCTTCCACCACTACGACCTGCACGTCTGGTTGTGGAAGGACAACCCCGAGGGCGTGTTCTCGCCGACCAACCCCACGGTGAAGTGCCCCGCGGGTGCGTACTCGTTCGCCGAGGCCGCGCCCAGGCTCATCTCGCACGAGCACTGATCCGCGACGAGGGCTACCGGGGGGCGCGCCCCCGCAGGATGGTGGAGAAGGATCGGGAGGCGATCTCCTCCCGGGAGAGGCCCGTCGCCTCCACTTCGGCCTCGGTGACCGCCCCGCAGCCGAGCCCCCGCAGGAAGAAATTCAGCAGCGCCTGGCCGGTGGCCGCGTCGTCGAACACGTCGCCGGTCAGGGTGGCGCGGGCGGAGGATTCGACGAAGCGCCGGAGCCGCTCTGTCGCCCCGGGGAGCGCCTCCAGGTAGAAGGCGTAGACCGCGGCGTAGCGGGTGGGGAGCTGGGCCGGGTGGAGGTCCCAGCCCTGGTAGTAGGCGTGCCGCAGGGAGTGCCGGACGTGCCGGTAGTGGAGCGCCCAGGCCGAGTGGACCGCGGCCAAGTTCTCGGCGGCCCGCTCGGACGAGAGCTGGCCGCCGTCCGGAGCCCGGTGGGGGGGCGCCGGCAGGACGTTCGTGGCGCCGTCAGAAAGCCATACGCCGGAACCGGATAGCGCCACCTGCATCACGTGGCGCGCGAAGTCGCACGCGGGGTGGTCCAGGTCCTGGTGGATCGCCGTGATGCCCAACAGCGCGGTGTAGTCGTAGACGCCGAAGTGGGCGGCCACACAGCGGCCCTGCGCGGCCCGCACCAGGGCCGGAAGCGCCGCCTCGCCCGCGGGGCCGAAGATCGAGGCCGGGGTCTCCACCATGAGCTCCATCTTCAGCGCCCCCGCCGGGAGCGCGCTCCGCTCCTCGATCACGTCGAACAGGTCCGCCAGCGCCGCCGCCTGCTCCGGCAGCACGACCTTGGGATTCGTGACGACGAAGTTCGGCGGGAGCGCGCCGCCCGTCTCCTCGAGAAGCGTCCCCAGGAACCGGTCCAGCGTCCGCGCCGCCCGGCCCGCGAACTCCGCGGTGAAGGGCTTGACCCGGATCCCGAGGAAGGGCGGGAGCGTGCCCCCGGCGAGGCCGCGGGCGACCTCCCGTGCGGCCCCCTCGCTGGCGTCGTCCTCCTCCTTGTCGGAGCGGACGCCGAAGCCGTCCTCGAAGTCGATCCGGAAGTCCTCCACCGGCTCCGACTCCAGCTTGGCCACCACCCGCGCGTGCACCGTCTCCGCCAGCGCCGGGTCCAGGCCGATCGCTCCCGCGAAGTCGGCGGGCTCGCCGCCGTGTTCCAGAAGGGAGCGAAGCGCCAGGTCCCCCAGTCGGCGGGCGGTATCGGCGCGGAAGAGGTGCGCGCCGCCGTAGACGGTGTGGACGGGCTGTCGCCGGTCGGGCTCGCCGGGGTGGGCGGCCAGCCACTCCCGGTGCGCCGGGACGACACCGTCCAGAAGCCGGTCGGAATCGTCGGGGAGCAGGCTCGCCATGGGCGCGAAAGTCTAGTCCGGGATCGCCCCGCCGTCCCGCAGAGCGTGCCACGCGACCCGCGCCAGCACGCGCTCGCGGTACTCGGCGGTCGAGCGGAGGTCGTCGATCGGCGCGACGTCCTGGCGGAAGGCGGTCTGGAGGTCCTCGGGCCCCGCGAGCGGACCCCCGCCGTCGAGGAGCGTCTCGACCGCGGGACAGCGCTTGACGACCGGCGCCACGCTGGCGACCGCCACCCGCCAGCCGGCCTCGTCCCGCGCCATGGCGAGCCCCACCTTGGCGATCGACTGCGCCCGCCGGGGCCCCACCTTGACGAACGCCTCGAACGGCCGCTCGCCCCGCGGCACCCGGATCTCCACGACCAGCTCGTCCGGCCGGCGGACGGTCTCGCGGTAGCCGGTGTAGAAGGCGTCCAGCGGGACCTCCCGCCGGCCAGCGGTCGAGGCCAGGACGACGGTCGCGCCGTACGCCATCAGGACCGGGACGCCATCGGCGGCCGGAGAGCCGTTGATCACGTTGCCGGCCCACGTCCCGCGCGACTGGATCTGGACCGCGCCGACCTGCCGCGCGGCGTCGATCAGGAGCGGGAGCTCCGACCGGATCCGGGGGTCCACGATCGCGTCCCAATAGGTAGAGAGGGCCCCCAGGACGAGCGTGCCCTCCTCC
This sequence comes from Gemmatimonadota bacterium, assembly GCA_035524915.1. Lineage (GTDB taxonomy): Bacteria > Gemmatimonadota > Gemmatimonadetes > JACCXV01 > JAHWKZ01 > DATLFF01. The sequence goes on from DATLFF010000013.1 coordinate 8,994, forward strand.
CATCGGATCGGGCGGAGCTCGTCGAGCCCGGTGAGGTCCAGGTAGTCGGCGTCCCGCGCGGTGGTGCGGACCGGCCAGTGGACGAGGAGGTCGGTGCCGCCGGCGAGGGGGACCAGGCCGGGGTCGCCGGCCAGGGCGTCCATCGCCGCGTCCAGCCGGCCGGGAAGGACCGCCCTCACTCCCCGCGCTCCTCGCCGCGCGCCGCCAGCATCGCCGCCACGCCGTCCACGATCCCATCGTAGCCGGTGCAGCGGCAGAGGTTCCCCGCCATGAGCTCGCGGATCGTGTGGGTCTCGAGGAGGCCGGGGTTCTCGAGCACCCACATCGCCGTCATCACGACCCCGGGCGTGCACGCGCCGCATTGCGTGGCGCCGGAGGCGACGAGGGGCCGGAGCGCTTCCTCGGGCACCGATTCGATCGTCCGGACGTCGCGGCCGCGCGCCTGGAAAGCGGGAACCAGGCACGAGTCCACCGGGATCCCGTCGAGCCACACCGTGCACGCGCCGCACTCGCCCTCGCCGCACCCCTCCTTGGTGCCGGTCAGCCCGAGCCGGTAGCGCAGGAGGTCGAGGAGCCGCTCGGCGGGCTCGGCGGAGACCGCGACCTCCTCGCCGTTCAGGCGGAAGGCGACCTCGATCGGCGCGGATTCAGGCGGCATCGGCCTCCCCCGCGGCGTCGAGCGTCGCCATCAGCCGCTCGGGAGTGAGCGGGATCTCGCTCGGCTGCACCCCGAGCGCGCGGGCGATCGCGTTCACGACCGCGGGGGCCGGCCCGTCGATCGGCAGTTCGCCGAGGCCCTTGGCGCCGCCCGCGCCGTACGGATAGGGATTCTCCTCGAACGCCACCCGGATCGGGGGGACGTCGTCGGAGGTGGGGATCACGTAGTTGGTGAGCGCGGGGTTGGCCATGGCGCCGTCCTCGAGCGCCACGTCCTCCATGAGCGCCCAGCCGATCCCCTGGACCACGCCGCCCTGGACCTGCCCGCGGGCCAGCGGTTCGTTCAGGATCCGGCCCACCTCCTGGAGCGCCACGAAGTCGACCACGCGCGCCCCGTAGGTCCGGAGGTCGACCTCCACCTCGGCCACGTACGTCGCCCACCCGTAGGCGGCGTAGGCGTCGCCGCGGTAGGCCGAGTCGTCCCACCGTATGCCGGGGGGCGGGGAGTACACGGCGTCGGCCACCGCCTCCTCGCCCTCCGCCGAGACGGCCGCCCGGATCGCATCCCCCAGCGTCCGGCCCCGCGCTCCGCCCATCCGCTCGATCAGCGCGTCGCACGCCCGCTCGACCAGCCCCCCCCCGACCATCGTCGGCCTGGAGGCCACGGTCGGCCCGCTGTCGGGGACGCGTGACGTGTCGGCCGGAGCGATCACGATCTCCGCGGGGTCGAGCCC
>DATLFF010000014.1:0-5192 GCA_035524915.1 Gemmatimonadota bacterium
ATCGCTGCATCGAACTCCCCCGCCCGCACCCGCCCGACCGCGACCGTGAGCTCCACCTCGGCCCCGTATCGCCCGGTCAGCTCCACCGCCCCGAAGCGCGCGAGCGCGCCCCGGACCGGCCCGGTCCGCTCGTACGGAAACACCAGCCTCCACCGGGCGGCGGGCTCGACCGCCTGCAGCGCCTCCGCAGTAGCGGCCGTTTCGATCACGAGCGCGGCCGCCTCCGCGTAGGCGCGCGACAGGCCCCCGGTTCCCAGCTTCGTGCCGCCGAACCAGCGCGTCACCACGCACCCGGCCTGGACGAGATCGGACCGCTCCAGCGCCCCGGCGATCGGACGGCCGGCGGTCCCGGAGGGCTCGCCGGCGTCGTGACCGGCCGACTCCAGCCGGCCCCCGCGCCAGGCGCGCCAGGCCCAGCAGTGGTGGCTGGCGTCGGGGTAAGCCTCCACCCGACGGCGCAGCAGGGCTTCGGCCTCCGCGGCGCCCTCCGCGGGTGCCAGGCAAGCCAGAAAGCGGGAACCCCGGACGATCGTGGCCGCCGTGCATTCGGACGTGGGCCTGCGCAGAGGATCAGCCGCCCGCCGCGGCCGCTCCGCGCGGCTCCCGGCGACCGCCATAGACGGGGAACGAGTCGCAGAGATCGCGGACCTCGTCCCGAACCCGCTCGGTCCGGGCCTCGTCGTCCGGCGCTTCGAGGATCTCGGCCATCCAGCCGGCCACCCGGCGCATCTCCGCCTCCCCCATCCCCCGGGTGGTCAACGCCGGCGTGCCGACCCGGATCCCGCTGGTCACGAACGGGCTTCGCGTCTCGCCCGGCACGGTGTTCTTGTTCACCGTGATCCCGGCCCGCTCGAGCGCCGCCTCGGCCGCCTTCCCGGTCAGCTCGCCGCTCGGCCGGAGGTCGATCAGAAAGAGGTGGGAGTCCGTCCCTCCCGTCACCACGTGCATCCCGAGCTGCCCGAGGGTCGCGGCGAGGGCCCGGGCGTTCGCCACGACCTGCGCCGCGTACTCCCGGAACGCCGGATCGAGGGCCTCCCGGAACGCCACCGCCTTGGCGGCGATCACGTGCATCAGAGGGCCTCCCTGGGTGCCCGGGAAGATCCACTTGTCGACCGCCTTCGCGTGCGCTTCTCGGCAGAGGATCAGCCCCCCGCGCGGCCCGCGCAGGGTCTTGTGCGTGGTGGAGGTGACCACGTCGGCGTGCGGCACCGGCGAGGGGAAGGCTCCGCCCGCCACCAGTCCCGCGAAGTGGGCCATGTCGACGACCAGCGCCGCGCCCACTTCGTCGGCGATCTCGCGGAACGCGGCGAAGTCGATGGTGCGGCTGTAGGCGCTCCCGCCCGCCACCACCACCTTCGGCCGGTGAGCCCGGGCCACGCGGCGGACGTCGTCGAGATCGATCAGCCCGGTCTCCGCGTCCACGCCGTACGAGGCCGCGCGGAAGAGCCGGCCGCTGAAGTTGACCGGGCTGCCGTGGGTCAGATGGCCGCCGGCGGAGAGGTCCATCCCGAGGAGCGCGTCGCCGGGCTCCATGAGCGCCAGGTAGGCGGCCATGTTGGCCTGCGACCCCGAGTGCGGCTGGACGTTCGCGTGGTCGGCCCCGAAGAGCTCCAGCACCCGCTCGATCGCCAGCCGCTCGGCTTCGTCGGCCCATTCGCAGCCGCCATAGTAGCGCCGTCCCGGGTATCCCTCGGCGTACTTGTTGGTCAACACCGAGCCGGTGGCCTCGAGGACCGCTGCGCTCACGTGGTTCTCGCTGGCGATCATCTCCAGACCGTCGGTCTGGCGCAGTGTCTCGCCGCGGAGGACGCGGTGGATCTCGGGATCGGCCTCGCGGAGGGGGGTCACGCGGCGGAAGGTTCGATCTTGCGGACCCGGCGCTCGTGGCGTCCGCCCCCGAACGGGGTCTCGAGGAACGTCCACAGGATCCGCTTCGCGCCGGCGGGATCCACCATGCGGGAGCCCAGGCACAGCACGTTCACGTCGTTGTGCTCCCGGGCGAGCGCGGCCATCTCCTCGTCCAGGCAGTTGGCGGCGCGCACGCCGGAATGGCGGTTCGCGGCGATCGACATCCCCGTGCCCGATCCGCAGACCAGCACGCCGCGGGCGGCGCGGCCGGCGCCGATCTCCGCGGCCAGGCGATGAGCCCAGTCCGGGTAGTCGGTGGACTCCGCGGATTCGGGCCCCAGGTCCAGCGGCTCCCACCCGAGGTCGCGGAGGTGCGCCTCCAAGTCCTCCTTGAGATCGAAGCCGGCGTGGTCGGCCGCCAGGAGCACGGTGCGGTCGCTCGCCACTAGCCCCGCACGGCCGGTTCCGCCGGGGTCCCCGCGCCCCGGCCCTCGCGGGCGGCCTGGATCACCTGCTCCGCCAGCCGATCGGCCGCGCGGTAGGTGGGAATCCCCTCGCGCTCGGCGATCTCGTAGATGGACAGCAGGGTGTCGTAGATGCCGCGGGCCCGCTCCTTGGCCGTGTCGAGCCCGTAGCCGACGATCTCGCCGTACACGTTGATCAGGCCACCGGCGTTGATGACGTAGTCGGGGGCATAGAGGATGCCGCGCGCGTCCAGCGCATCGCCGTGCCGGTCCTCGGCCAGCTGGTTGTTGGCGCCGCCCGCCACGACCTCGCACTTCAGCCGCCGCAGCGTGCGGTCGTTGATGATCGCGCCCAGCGCGCACGGGGCGAACACGTCGCACTCCACGTCGTAGATCGAGTCCGGTGCAACCGCCTCGGCTCCGAATTCGTCGACCACCCGCCGCACGCGCTCCTCGTCGATGTCACAGATCGTGATCTTCGCCCCCTCGGCCGCCAGGTCCTCACACAGGTAGTAGCCGACGTGGCCGGCGCCCTGGACCGCGACCCGGACGTCCTTCATCTCGTCGCTGCCGAGCTTGCGCTTGCAGGAGGCCTTGATCCCGTTGTAGACGCCGTAGGCGGTCACCGGGGAGGGGTCGCCCGAACCGCCAGGCTTGGAGCGGATCCCGGTGACGTGCGCGGTCTCCTGAGAGACGATCTCCATGTCCTCCACGCTGATCCCCACGTCCTCGGCCGTGATGTAGCGGCCCCCGAGGGTGTCCACGAAACGGCCGTGAGCGCGCAGGAGGTCCGGCGTCTTGTCCCGCTTCGCGTCCCCGATGACCACGGCCTTCCCGCCGCCCAGCTCGAGCCCCGCCACGGCCGCCTTGTACGTCATTCCCTTCGCGAGCCGGAGGACGTCGCGAAGCGCCTCCGAGGTCGACCGGTACGGCCACATCCGTGTCCCGCCGAGCGCCGGCCCCAGCGTGGTGTCGTGGATCGCGATGATGGACTTCAATCCGGCCTTCTCGTCGTGGCAGAAGACCACCAGCTCGTGGTGGTCCTCTGTGATCAGGTCGAAGACGTCCACCAACGGCTCCTCTCTCCATGGGTATGGGCGCGCCCCTCGCGGGGAGCTTCGCCAGACTATTCCTCGAACAGCTCCTTGGCAATCACGATCCGCTGGATCTCGCTGGTGCCCTCGTAGATCTCGGTGACCTTGGCGTCGCGAAAGTACCGCTCGACCGGATAGTCGCGCATGTACCCGTACCCGCCGTAGACCTGCACCGCCTTGACCGCCGCGTCCATCGCTGCGCGGCTGGCCAGGAGCTTGGCCATGGCCACCTCCTTGCGGGCCGGCTCCCCGCGGTCCTTCCGCGCGGCCGCCGAGTGGGTGAGCGCCCGCGCCGCGGCTACAGCGGCGGCCATGTCCGCGATCAGGAACCGGAGCCCCTGGAACTCGCCGATCGGGTGCCCGAACGCCCGGCGCTCCCGCGCCCACTCGATCGAGAGCTCGAGGCAGCGCTGGCCGATCCCCAGCGCCTGGGCCGCGATCCCGAGCCGGCCGTCCTCCAGCCCCGCGAGGGCGTAGCGCAGGCCCTCTCCTTCCTCCCCCAGCCGGTTGCCCGCCGGCACCGCTAGGTCGTGGAAGACGATCTCGGTCGTGTTCGACGCCCGGAGCCCCATCTTCTTCTCCTCCTTGCCCACGGCGTATCCCTCCCAGGCGCGCTCGACCACGAACGCGGTCACGCCGCCGGGCCCCGACCCGCCCGTCCGCGCCATCGCCACCACCACGTCGGCCGTGCCCCCGTTGGTGACCCACGCCTTGGAGCCGTTGAGGAGGTAGGCCTCGCCGTCCCGCTCGGCCCGGCAGGTGAGCGCCCCGGGGTCCGAGCCCGCGTGGGACTCCGACAGGGCGAACGCCCCGAGCATCCGTCCCTCGGCCATCGGGCGCAGATAGCGCTCCTTCAGCGCGTCCGAGCCGTGATCCAGGATCATCTTCGTGGGAAGCGAGTTGTGCACGCTCATGGACACCGCGAGGGAGGGATCGATCCGCGCGATCTCCTCGAGGGCCAGCAGGTAGGTCACCGTGTCCAGGCCGCTTCCGCCCCACTCCTCGGGCACCGTCATCCCGAGGAACCCGAGCTCGCCCAGCTGGTCCACCGCCGCGCGCGGGAAGGTCCCGGTCCGGTCCCACTCCTCCACGTGGGGCGCCAGCTCGTTCTCGGCGAACTCGCGGGCCGTGCGGACGATCTCCCGCTGAAGGTCCGTCAGCTCGCCGACCGCCGGGCTCACGCTCCGGTCCCGTACTCGTAGAATCCGCGGCCGGACTTCTTCCCCAGCCGCCCCGCGGCCACGTAGCGCTTGAGCAGCGGACACGGCCGGTACTTGGGGTCTCCCAAGCCGTCGTGGAGGACCTCCAGGATCGACAGGCAGACGTCCAGCCCGATGAAGTCGGCGAGCGCCAGCGGGCCCATCGGGTGGGCCATGCCGAGCTTCATCACCTGATCCACCGCCGCCGGCTCGGCGACCCCTTCCATCACGCAGTAGATCGCCTCGTTGATCATCGGCATGAGGACCCGGTTCGACACGAAGCCGGGATAGTCGTTCACCGTGACCGGGATCTTCTCGAGCGACTCGGAGAGATCGACGATCGTGGCGTGCGTCGCGTCGGAGGTCTCGAGGCCGCGGATCACCTCCACCAGCTTCATGACCGGGACCGGGTTCATGAAGTGCATCCCCACGAAGAGGTCCGGCCGGCTGGTCGCCGCCGCCAGCCGGGTGATCGAGATCGAGGAGGTGTTCGAGGCCAGGATCCCGTCCGGCTGGACGATCGCGTCGAGGGTCCGGAAGACGTCCGTCTTGACCGTCTCGTCCTCGACGATCGCCTCGACCACCAG
>DATLFF010000015.1:0-3206 GCA_035524915.1 Gemmatimonadota bacterium
CCGAAGCGGAACTCGACGCGGCTCTGGCGCGCCAGCGCCTCGCCCTCCGGCGGGTGGAGGACGAGGTCCGGGCGGCGGTCGAACGGCACGATGCGCTCCTGGAGCTCGCCGAGCTCCAGCGGGACCGGCTGCTGGCCGGGGCGGACGACCTGCTGGAGATCGCCCGCGTCTCCTACGACGCCGGCGAGATCTCGCTGATCGAGCTACTCGACGCCGCCGGCGCGTGGCGCGCGGCGCTCGGCGCGCGGGTGGAGCTGGCAGCGGACCTGGTGGAAAGCGAACACGAGCTGCGGCGGGCGATCGGGGGACCGATCTCCACCGGAGAGGAGGCACCGTGAGGATCGGCTACGGACATCTCGGCCCGGCTCTGCTGGTCGGCGCCACCCTCCTCGCCTGCGGCGGCGCGCGTGAGGCAGCGGAGGAGGAGGAGCACGGCCACGGCGGCGGGACCGCCGTGACCCTGTGGCAGGACTCGCTCGAGATCTTCTACGAATACCCGCCGCTGGTGGCCGGGGCCGAAGGCGAGCCGTGGGTGATCCACGTCACTCATCTGGGGACGTACGAGCCCGCGCGGGAAGGAACTCTCCGCCTTCAGCTGACGGACACGGCGGGGCGCACGATCGAGGCCGTGGCGGAAGCCCCGGCGCGCGAAGGGATCTTCACTCCCGCCCCCGCGGTCGACGCGGCCGGCACCTGGCGGGTGGTCATGGAGATCGTCACCCCCACGCGGCGGGCCACGATCGTCGCGCCCGAGGTTCGCGCGTACGCCTCGGCGGACGAGATCCCCCACGAGGAGGAGGAAGCGGAGTCGGGCGGCATCTCCTTCCTGAAGGAGCAGCAGTGGCAGGTCCCGTTCCGGACCGAGGAAGCGCGGCCCGGGGGGATCATCGCCGCGGTCCCGGTGCACGCCGAGGTCGTCGCGCCGGCGGGGGCGACGGCTCTCGCCTCGGCGCCCGTCGCCGGTCTGGTGCAGGCCGGCGGCCCGTCCCCGGGCCCCGGCGAGTGGGTGGACCGGGGCCGGCCCCTCGCAGTGCTGTCGCCCGTCGGCGGGGACGACTCGTTCGCGGAGCTCCGCGCGCGGGTCGACCGGCTCGAAGCCGAGGTCGCCCGGGCCGAGCGGCTCCTGGCCGTCGAGGCGATCCCCGAGCGCCGCCTGGACGACGCCCGGAGGGACCTCTCCGTGGCGCGCGCCCACCTCCAGGCGCTGGGAGGCGGCCCGGGCTTCGACTACGTCGTCCGGGCCCCCATCGCCGGGGAAATCCGCTCGCGGTCGGTGGCGGCGGGCCAGCGGGTCGCCGCGGGAGATCCGCTGTTCACGATCGTCGACCCGCGCACCGTCTGGCTCGAGATGCGGGTGCCGGCGGCCCACGCCTCCCGCGTCCATCTGGCGCGCGGAGCCACGTTCCGCGTCGAGGGCGGGGACTTCCTGCGGAGGGTGGACCGGCTGGCGTCCATCGGGAGCGTCATCGATCCGGCGAGCCGCACCCTGCTCGTCCGAGGGGTGGTGGGCAACTCCGACCGCGCGCTCAAGGTGGGCATGCTGGCCGAGGCGTACCTGACGCTCGGCGACCGGGCCGAAGGGACGATCGTCCCGAACGCGGCGATCCAGGACGAGGACGGCCTCGCAGTGGCCTACGTGCAGACCGGCGGGGAGTCGTTCGAGCGTCGGATCCTCACCCTCGGTCCGACCGACGGCGAGGAGACCCTCGTCACACGCGGCATCGAGCCCACCGAGCGGGTCGTCACGGTCGGCGCCTACCAGGTGCGGCTCGCGGCCGTCGGCGGCGAAGAGATCGGCGACCACGGGCACCCCCACTAGAGAGGAAGCTCCCCATGCTCGGACGGATCACCCGCTGGTCGCTCGAGAACCGCGTCGTCACGCTGTTCGCGGCGTCGCTCCTCCTCGTGTCGGGAGTGTACGTGGCGACGACGATGCCGGTCGACGTCTTCCCCGACCTGACGGCGCCCACCGTCACGGTCCTCACCGACGCGCACGGGATGGCGCCCGAGGAGGTCGAGTCCCTCGTCACCTTCCCGATCGAAACCGCGGTGAACGGCTCTGCGGGCGTGCGCCGGGTCCGTTCCTCGTCGGCCCAGGGAATCTCGATCGTGTGGGTCGAGTTCGACTGGGGGACCGACATCTATCGCGCGCGACAGATCGTGGGCGAGAAGCTCCAGACGGTCTCGGGCGCGCTCCCGCAGGGCGCCGATCCTCCCGTGCTGGCGCCGATCGCCTCGGTCATGGGCGAGATCCTGCTGATCGGGATGAGGAGCGACCGGCACGACCCGAGGGAGGTCCGCGAAGCGGCCGACTGGACGGTGCGGCGCCGGCTGCTCGCCATCCCCGGCGTCGCCCAGGTCATCCCCATCGGGGGCGCGGTCCGGCAGTACCAGATCCGGGTCCGGCCGGCGGCGCTGGAGGCCTACGACATCGGGCTCGACGAGGTCCTGACGGCGGCCGGTGAAGCCAGCGGGGTGGCCTCGGGGGGCGTCTACCACGAGGGCGGACGGGAGGTCCTGAGCCGCGCGTTCGGTCGCGCCCACGAGGTCGGCGAAATCGCCCGGACCGTGGTCGGGCTCCGCGGCGGGGCACCGGTGCTCCTGTCGGACGTGGCCACGGTCGAGGAGGGACCCGGACCGCGGTTCGGCACCGCGAGCGTGGACGCCGAGCCCGCCGTGGTGCTCTCCATTCAGAAGCAGCCCGAGGTCAACACCCTCGACCTCACCGGGCGAATCCTCCGGGAGATCGCGGAGATCGAGACCCAGCTCCCCGAGGGAATGGAGATCGAGACCGGCATCTTCCGGCAAGCCGATTTCATCTCGGGCGCGATCTACAACGTGGAGGAGGCCCTGGTCGTGGGGGCCGTCCTCGTGGTCGTCATCCTGTTCCTGTTCCTGTGGAACGTGCGCACCACGGCGATCAGCGTGCTGGCGATCCCGCTCTCCCTCGCGCTCGCGATGCTCGTCCTGCGGCTCCTCGGCGGCACGCTCAACACGATGACGCTGGGAGGCCTGGCGATCGCTATCGGCGCGCTGGTCGACGATGCCATCATCACGGTGGAGAACACCTTCCGCCGTCTTCGGGAGCGCCTCCGCCGGCCGGCGGAGGATCGCGGGCCCGTCGTCCAGACGGTCTACGAGGCGGCGCGGGAGGTCCTCGCGCCGATCGTGAGCGCCACCCTGATCATCGCGATCGTGTTCGTGCC
>DATLFF010000016.1:0-2872 GCA_035524915.1 Gemmatimonadota bacterium
CCGCACCCTCACGCTGCAGGACCCGACCGCCCACGCCGAGATCATTGCCATCCGCCAGGCCGCCGGGCGGTTGGGCTCCTGGCGGCTCGCCGGGTGCGATCTCTACGTCACGCTGGAGCCCTGCGCCATGTGCGCCGGGGCAATCGTCCTGGCCCGGCTCGACCGCCTCGTCTTCGGCGCCGACGACCCCAAGGCCGGCATGTGCGGCAGTCTCGAGAACCTGGTCCAGGACGCGCGCCTCAACCACCGGGTCGACCTAGTCGGCGGAGTTCGCGCCGAGGAGTGCGGCGAGCTCCTCCGCGCCTTCTTCCGCGCCCGTCGAGGGCCGGAATCCGGTTGAAAAACGGCCGCAGAGATGCGATTTTATCCTGCTATTTACCGGAGGGGTGGCCGAGCGGTTGAAGGCGCCGGTCTCGAAAACCGGTATACGTTAACGCGTATCGTGGGTTCGAATCCCACCCCCTCCGCCATCGACCCCCGGAATCGCGCCGCGCCGATGGCGCGGCCGGTTCTTCCCGGCGACGCCGCAGATGAGCTCGCTCATCGGAGGGGTCGTCGGGAAGAACCGGTGGCCCCTACTGGGCGCGATTCCGGCGGTCGATGGCCAGATGCCCAAAGGGAAAGCGGCGCGAAGCGCCGCAATCCCACAGGTCTTCGCCCAAAGGGAAAGCGGCGCGAAGCGCCGCAATCCCACAGGTCTTCGAAGTCAGGTCCCATCCCGCGGAGAGGTGTCCGAGTGGTTGAAGGAGCGCGACTGGAAATCGCGTAGGCGGGTATTCCCCGTCTCGGGGGTTCGAATCCCCCCCTCTCCGCCATACCCCCGTCCGGACTCCCGATGTCCCGTCCCCACCTCCTGATCGACGCCCGGATCCCCGACGCCCCGCTGACCCCGCTCGCGGACCTGGCGGAGGTCCTCCGTTACGAGAATCAACATGAAGTGGATCGATATATCTCGATGTACGGCAACCACATCGTTGGTATCGCACCACTCCTCACGACGCCCATCGACGCGGGTCTCCTCGACCGACTCCCGAACCTCCGCATGGTGGCCGTCTACGCGGTCGGCGTGGACAACGTCGACCTGGACGCCGCCCGCGACCGCGGCGTGGTCGTGACCCACACGCCCGACGTCCTCACCGAGGCGACGGCGGACCTGACGTGGGCCCTCATCCTGGCCGTGGCCCGGCGACTCCGGGAAGGCGAGCGCCTGGCGCGCTCCGGCGAGTGGGAGGGGTGGCATCCCCGGCAGCTCCTGGGGAAGGAGCTCCACGGGGCGACCCTGGGGATCCTCGGGCTCGGCCGGATCGGCGCGGCCGTGGCCCGTCGCGGCGTCGGCTTCGGAATGGAGGTCGTCTACTGGAGCCGTTCGGCGAAGCCCGAGCCGGAAGCCAACCTCGGGGCCGCGCGGCTGGCCTTCGAGGAGCTCCTCGAGCGCGCCGACGTGGTCTCGATCCACCTGCCGCTGACGGATGAGACCCGCCACCTGATCGACGCGGCGGCGCTGGCCCGGATGAAGCCGGACGCGATCCTGGTCAACACGGCGCGCGGTCCGATCGTGGACGAGGCCGCGCTGGCGGCGGCGCTGTCGGCCGGCCGGCTCTTCGGCGCTGGCCTGGACGTCTTCGAGGAGGAGCCAGGGATCCATCCGGGCCTCATCGCCTCGGACCGAACCGTGCTCCTGCCGCATCTCGGGTCGGCCACGGTGGCCGCGCGCGATGCGATGGCGAGGTGCGTGGCCGGGAACCTGGCCGCCGCGCTCCGCGGCGAGCCCCCCCTCACCCCCGTGGGATCACGCTGATCGAGCCGTTCCGCTCCAGGCAGGCGTGGGCGACCTCGGGGACCGGCGGTTCGGTGTCGGACGTGTCGAAACGGCGCGCCGCGGGGTGCGGCGGCGGTGGTCACGTCTCGGCCGGCGGATCCTCCCGCTGCCCCACCCACCACAGGATCCCGAACAGGATCGCCGCGCCCACCACCAGCGAGATCCACGGCGAGAGCCCGAACGCGGTCGGGATGTCCCCCACCAGCATCGCCACCACCCCCACCGCCAGCGCGTACGGGAGCTGGGTCCGCACGTGGGCGATGTGGTCGCAGGACGACGCCATCGAGGAGAGAATCGTGGTGTCGGAGATGGGCGAGCAGTGGTCGCCCCAGACCGAGCCGGCGAGGACCGACGAGATCACCCCGACCAGGATCGTGTGCGAGGCGGCCGCGTCCATCCCGGCCTCCCCCGCCAGCGCGACCCCCAGGGGGACCGAGACCGGCATCATGATCGCCATGGTGCCCCACGAGGTGCCGGTGGCGAAGGAAATGAGCGCGCTCGCGAGGAAGATGAGGACGGGCAGCCAGCGGGGGTCGATCTGGCCGGTCAGGAGGTGCACGATGTAGCCGGCGGTGTGGACGTCGCCGGTGACCGCGCCCAGCGACCACGCCAGGACCAGGATCACGCACGCGAAGAGCATCGCCTTGAGCCCCGCCGCCCAGGCGGCGAGCGTCTCCGTGACCGTCAGGATCCGCTGGGCGACCGTCATCACCACCGCCACGATGCAGCCGGAGAGTGCGGCCCACAACAGCGCCAGATAGCTGTCCGCGTTGGCGAACACCATGCGCATCGAGAAGTCCGTGCCCCCTTCCGCCACGATGGCCGACCGGCCGGTCCACCAGAGCCCCACGATCGTCACCGTGACGACCACCGCGATCGGCAGCATGGCATTGATCCAGCGCCAGGGCTGCCCCTGGGGGGGCTCCAGGATGTCCGTGTCGAAGTCGCTGGCGGGCCGGGCGTCGTCGCCGATCACCTTGCCCTCGCGCCGCGCGCGGAGCTCCGCGCGGAGCATGGGGCCGAAGTCCCGGTCGGTCAGGATCACCATCAGGA
>DATLFF010000017.1:0-5385 GCA_035524915.1 Gemmatimonadota bacterium
GCTCGCCCTGGAACGCCGCCCACGTCGCGTAGACGACGAAGGAGCCGAGCACCAGGAGGACGACGAGCGGCTGCACCCACCAGGCGTCGCGGCGCAGGGTCTCGCCGAAGCCCCGTCGGCGGGCGGGCGCGCGATCGAGCGGGGTGTCCGTCATGGGCGGCCTATTCTTATCGCACTCGGCGACGGGTCGCAAGGTGGCCGCGCAGAACGCACCCCGCGCCACCCTTTCACCGCGCCCATGGTCGGGCAACCTGGGGGAGCGATGGGGCCGGGTCAATGCCGCCGACGGCGGCGGATCAGGGGCAGGGCGGGGGGATCGGCTCCGTGGGGCCGCGGGTGGCGCCGAGGACGAGCACCCAGTCGTGGGGCGGGCAGCGCGGGCAGGCCGGGCGGCCCACGGCGTGGGCGGCGCCCGCGTGGCGGACGCGTCCGTCCAGCAGGTTGGACCGGTGCCCGGGGGAGCCGGACCACCCGCGGACGACCTGGCCGGGATCGGTCTGTCCGGCCGCGATGTTCTCGGCCACGATCGTCCGGACGTAGCCGGCGGCTTCGGCTCGGTCGTGGGGCGCGGAGCCGTCGGAGGCCACGTGGGTCAGCTCGCCGCGAGCGGCCAGGTCGCGGGCCAGTCGGTCGGCAGCGAGGAAGAGCCGGACGTCCGGTTCGAGCGCTCCGAGCCCGTGGTCCGCGCGGAAGTCGTTCGAGCCGGCCACCAGGTCCAGCGCCTCGTTCGACGGACACCAGAGCGCCTCGACGCGCTCGGGTCCGGTTACCCCGAGACCCACCAGGGCCACGAGGGCACAATGCACGATGAGCTTGCGGATCGAACAGGCTCCGTTCCGGGGGGAGGGTGGAACCGTCAGGGAGAGCGAGCCGTCGGCCCGCCCGGAGGCTCCTACCCTGCGAGATCCGTGCCGGCGGTCACTCCAGCCCGATCCGCATCACCCGCTCGCCGTCCTCCACCTCGCCTGTGTATTCGAAGCCGAGGCGCGCGTAGAACGGACCGGGGTTCCCCTCGCCGGGGCCGTGGCTCAGGGTGAGCTCGGTCGCGCCGGGCCGGGTCCGGACGTGCTCGAACAGCACCGCCAGCGCGCGCCGTCCGAATCCCATGCGCTGGAACCGGTGGTCGATCATGAACCGCCACAGGTGGTATGCCGGCTTCGCGGGATCGTCGTGGAGCATGAGGAAACCGACCGGCGTCTCGCTGGCGTAGATCGCCCGGAACCAGGCGTTGTCGGGATAGAAGTGGGCCTCCGCGATCGAGACCGGGTTCGGCGCCACGAACCCCTCCTGGTCCGGCGCCACCCTGAGGGAGAGGACGGACCGGAGGGTCTCCCGGGTCACCTCGCGGAGGGAGACGGCGGCGTTCTTCGACGGCGGTCCCGGCCCGGTCATCCTCCGGCGGGAACTTCGAGGGCGGGGAGCGCGGCCTCGATCTCCTCCCGGCTCTCCTCCAGCCACGGCGGCAGGACGAGGGTCTCCCCGAGCCGCTCCTGCGCCTCGTCGCGGGCGAAGCCGGGCCCGTCGGTGGCCAGCTCGAACAGCGTGCCGCCGGGCTCGCGGAAGTACACCGAGCGGAACCAGAACCGGTCGATCACCGGAGTCGGCTGGAGGCCCGACCGCTCGACCGCCGCGCGGAGCCCGACCTGCTCCTCGTCGTCCCGGACGCGCCACGCCACGTGGTGGACGATCCCCGCGCCCCAGCGGCCTCCGGTCCGCTCGGGGGCCTCCAGGAGCTCGGCGTACGCGCCGGAGCCCTCGCCGGCCGCGAAGCGCCGCCAACCCCCGTCTTCGGCGAGCTCCTCGAACCCCATGACCTCGTTGAGGAGCCGGGCCGTCGGCCCGACCGCGCGCTCGGGGATGCGGACGGCGTGGACGCCCCGGATCTGGCGCTCCACCGGCACGCCGCTCGCCGCCCACGGCTCGAACACCCGGTCCTCGGCGATCTCGACCAGCGAGAGCGAGAGCCCGTCGGGGTCCGCGAACGGCAGCGTCCGCTCGCCGAACGGGGCCGTCTCCTCCTCCCGCTGGACGCCCCGCTCGGCCAGTCGATCGATCCAGTACGCGTCCAGGCTCCCCGCGGGCACTGCGAGGGCGATCTCGACCACCTGGCCGGTCCCCTTCCGTCCCGGCGCCATCCCGCGGCGAGGAAAGAACGTGACGTCCGTCCCCGGGGTCCCGGCGGCGTCGGCGTAGAACAGGTGATAGGTGCCGGGGTCGTCCTGGTTCACGCTCTTCTTCACCATCCGCAGGCCCAGCGTCCCGACGTAGAAGTCGAGGTTCGTCTGCGGATCGGACGCCAGCGCGGTGACGTGATGGATGCCGTGGGCGGCGGGGGCCTCGCTCAGGGGATCACCTCCGGATCGGTGGGCTCGTTCCGGCGGGGGACAGCCGCGCCGGACCGACCGACGTTACCACCGGCGTCGCCCTCCGGCCCGCCGCGGCCGTTGCAGGAAGCCCCCGCCGGCGGTCCGACGGGGGCTCCGATGAATCCACCGGCCGGCGGCCGGCTTCTCCTCGACGCGTCGCTACACCTTGCTGACGTTCGCCGCCTGCGGACCCTTGGGGCCCTGCTCGATGTCGAACTGGACCTCGTCATTCTCGGCGAGCGACTTGAAGCCCTCACCCGAGATCGCCGAGAAGTGCACGAAGACGTCCGGGCCGTCCTCCTGCTCGATGAACCCGAAGCCCTTGGCGTCGTTGAACCACTTCACTTTGCCTCTCGCCATGCTGGTCGCCTTTTCCTGTTCGTGTTGTGTGCTCCCCCGGCGGCCTGCCGGAGGTCTTCCAGTGCCCGGGTGCCTCGCATGAAAAACGCGCCGCTCTCCTGGATGGTCCGTGAGAGTCCGGCGCGTCGGTCTCGAGCGATCCTTCCCCTGACGTGGTCGCTGAAAGCGGGCCCAGTCTATCCGATCGGCGGAAACTTGTCCATACGGGGGGGGCCGGGGCCCCGGGCCCCCGCCCTCTCGCGGGAGCTCCTCTCGCGGGACCCCCGCCGGGATCAGAGTCCGGGAGCGGGCGCGAGGGCGCGCGCCCGGTGGAAAAACGACGCGAAGCCGGCGATCAGGCCCTCGAACGAGGCCTGCACGTCGGCGGCCAGGCGGCGCTCCCCCGAGTGGCCGAGGACCGCGCTCGAGTAGGGCTTGTCCTGCCCCACCGGACCGAACTCGATCTCCGAGTGGAAGGCCACGTGAACGCCCTCTCCCACCACCGAGACGTGCAGGAGGAGATGGCCGGTGTCCAGCATGGACACTTCGTCCGACTCCACCGAGTCGAGCTGGAGGATCCCGGGCATCGCCCGCGCCACGAGTTCGCGCGCCAACTCGGTCAGCGCCTCGTGCGACAGGCCAAGCGCCTGCGCGTCTCCCATCAGCCGGACCTCCACCACCATCCGGTCCATCAGCGCGAACTGAAGGGCCAGCTGTTCCATCATCCGCGCCTCGATCTCCGGGTCGCCGGGCGTCTGAGCCGGGGAATCGACGACGCCCACGGCCAGGACGGCCAGGACGGCGAACGTCGCGATCGGCCGATGCAACCGTACCTCCAGCAAGAGGAGATGAACGCGGACCGCGCGCGCACCCTGATTGAAACCAGTGCCTGCGGGAAAGTCAAGCGCACGCGGGACGCCGCATTGCGGAGGGCGGCAACGGACGCCGAGATTGCGCGCCGTGCGCGAGTCCATCGATCCGGTGGTGGTGGTCGGCGCGGGGGCGGCCGGGACCATGGCCGCGATCTTCGCCGCGGAGGGGGCGCGCCCCGTGCTCCTCCTGGAGCGGACCCCGAACGGGGGCCGGAAGATCGTGATCAGCGGCGGCGGCCGCTGCAACGTGCTCCCCTCTCGTGCCCACCCGTCCCAGTTCGTCACCGCGTCGTCGCCGAACACGCTGAAGAAGATGCTCCTGTCCTGGCCGCTGGCCGAGCAGCGCCGGTTCTTCGAGGAGACGCTCGGGATCCCGCTCGCGCTCGAGGAGGAGACGGGGAAGCTCTTTCCCGTCTCCAACCGCTCGCGCGACGTGCGGGACGCCCTCTACGGGCTGGCCCGGCGGCGGGGCGTGGAGATCCGGTTCGGCGCGCGTGTGACCGGGCTCCAGCCGCCCGTCGGCGACCGGCCGTGGCGGGTGAGCGTGGAGGACGAGGCGCCGATCCCGGCCGCCGCCGTCGTGCTGGCCACCGGCGGGCTCTCGGTGCCGGCCAGCGGGAGCGACGGGGCCGGGCTCCGGGTGGCCGAGCGGCTGGGACACGAGATCCATCCGACGTATCCCGCGCTGACGCCGTTGACGGCGGATCCGCCGCGGCACGCCGAACTCGCCGGCGTCTCGCTCGAAGCGCGGCTCGACGCGCCGTCTCCCGGGGGGCCCTTCGCGACGCAGGGCGGATTCCTGTTCACCCACCGCGGCTACAGCGGGCCCGCCGTGCTCGACATCTCGCACCTCGCCGTCCGCTCCCGGCTGGAGGAGGACGGCCGGCAGGAGATCCGAGTCCAGTGGACGGACGCCGACGCGGCGGAGTGGGACCGCCGGCTGATCGAGGGGGGCGGCGGAACGGTCGGGCCGCTCGTCCGGCGGCACCTGCCGACCCGCCTGGCGGACGCCCTGGTGGCCGAGGCGGGGGTGGACTCCGCCCGGGCGCTGGCGGAGCTCCGGCGGGAGGAGCGCGCGGCGCTGGTCGAGACGCTCGCCCGCTACCGGCTCCCGTGGACGGGCGACGAAGGGTACCGGAAGGCCGAGGTCACGGGCGGCGGCGTGGCGCTCTCGGAGGTCGACCCGCGGACGATGGAGAGCCGCCGCCGGCCGGGACTCCATCTCTGCGGCGAGATGCTGGACGCGTTCGGCCCGATCGGTGGCTACAACTTCCTGTGGGGGTGGGCCACCGGGAGAGCCGCCGGACGCGGCGTGGTGGGCCAGGTGCGGACGGAGGATCGTCCGCGCGCCTGAGACGGCCGGCGGGGCCAGGGAGTCTTCCCATTTCAGTTCGAACCAGGTTATCCTTGCTCGTCTACACCGAGGGCGTGAGCCGGGATGCCACCGGACTCCCGCCATCCACCCTCGTCGAGGGCCCCGAGCGTGCTCTTCAACTCGCTCACGTTCGTGGTCTTCTTCGGCCTCGTACTGGCGGTCCACTCCGCCCCCCTGCCGTGGCGGGTCCGGAAGATCCACCTGCTGGTCGCCAGCTACCTGTTCTACGCCGCGTGGAACCCCCCGTTCGTCGTCCTCCTCTGGATCTCGACCCTCATCGACTGGTTCGTGGCGAAGGGCATCCACCGGGAGACCCGCACTGGCCGGCGTCGCGCGCTGCTCGCCCTCAGCGTCGCGGTCAACCTGGGTCTCCTCGGCTACTTCAAGTACGGTGGGTTCCTGCTGGAGAACTGGTCGGCTCTGATGCGGACGA
>DATLFF010000018.1:0-4805 GCA_035524915.1 Gemmatimonadota bacterium
TCGTTCTCGTAGAGATCGTGAACTCCGGCGCCGTTCCGGTGGCTGTAGTAGTCGACCGCGCCGCTGAGGAACCCGAAGAACTCGTCGAATCCGTGACGGTTCGGGTGGGATTCCGGCATCCCGCCGAGGTGCCACTTCCCCACGAGGCCGGTCACGTAGCCGGCCTCCTTGAGCAGGCCGGGAAGCGTCGTCTCCGATGCGGAGAGCCCGAGCCGATCGTCCCGCGGCGTGATGACCCCCTCCAGGCCGGCCCGGTGCTGGTACCGCCCCGTCATGAAAGCGGCACGGGTCGGAGTGCACAGCGGCGCGGCCGCGTAGCAGTCGGTCAGTCGCACCCCCTCCCGCGCGAGCCGATCGAGGTTGGGGGTCCGCACGTCGGTCGCCCCGTACGTCGGAAGGTCCCCATACCCGAGGTCGTCCATGAAGAAGACGATCACGTTCGGCCGATTCGATCGGTCGTCCGGGCTTGATTCCTGAGCGGCCATGGACGAGGGAAGGGAGACGACCTGGAGCGCGATCAGGCATCGAAGCGTCCGCAGCATACCTGTCTCCTTCAAGTGCCCACGGGGCTTTCCGGTAGGGGACCGATCACGAAGAGGGTATTCCCGAACGGATCCGTGACGCCGAACGTCCGCGCTCCCCACTCTTCGTCGCGCGGGGACCGTTTCAGCTCCACCTTGTCCCGCCAATCCTCGTAGTAGGCGTCCGCGCTCTCGACCCGGAGCGACGCGCACGCGTTCCGGCCGTGGCCGGACATGGGACAGTCGATCGTGAGCTCGATGGTGCCCCTTTCGAGGCCCATGAGGCCGCTCCTGCCGTCCTCGGTGGCCTCCCACTGGACGGTGAACCCCAGCTTGCCGACGTAGAACTCCCGGGCCACGCTCAGGTCGTCTCCGGGGAGGATGGGCACGGCGCGCTCGATCATGGCGTCCCCGTCACCGCTGCCACACGTTGTTCTGCGGGTTGACGTCCCCCCAGGCCGGCCCCTCGTTCACCGTGATCCGCTCCGCCCGCGCGGGCAGGGTCAACGTGGCGGTCGCCCGATCGGTCCCGTAGAAGGCCTCCGCCGGGATCGTCACGGTGTCGGTCGCCCCCGTCGCCGTGGTCGCCACCACCCGGGCCGGCATCACCAGGGGCCCCCGCTGGTCCACCGTCACCACCACCTGCCAGCGGTCGCCCGCCTGCCGCTGGTCCTGGCCGAGGATCGCGGTGTCGTGGGTCGCCGTGGTGTAGATCCAGCCGTGCCAGAAGGTCTCCAGCTCCATCCCCAGCTCGTCCTCCATCAGCCGGAAGAAGTCGGCCGGCCCGGGGTGCTTCCAGGCCCATGTCCGGACGTACGCTCGGAGCGCGGCGTCGAACGCCTCGGGGCCCGCCAGGGCCCGGAGGGCGTTCAGCATGACCGCCGGCTTGATGTAGGCGGCGACCCCCAGCGCCAGGTCCGACGCGAAGTGGTCGGGCAGGGTCGCCATCGGCTGCTCGGGGAAGGCGCGGACCGCCTGGACGTACTGCGCCACGTTCACCAGGTACGGGTCGCTCTGCGGGAAGAACACCTGCTTGCTGAGCTGGTTCACGAACGAGTCGATCCCCTCGTCCATCCAGGCGTGGCGGCGCTCGTTGCTCCCCACCATCATGGGGAACCACATGTGACCCCATTCGTGGTCGAGCACGTCGAACAGGCCCTCGCGCTCGGTCTCCGGCGCCACGAACACGATCGCCGGATACTCCATGCCGTAGACCGGCCCCTCGACCGCGGTGGCGGCGGGCCACGGATAGTCGACGAGGAGCTCCGAGTAGAACTCGATGGAGTGGCGCGTCATCTCCGCCGCCTCGCGCCAGGTGCCGGCCTCGGGCCGGTAGAGCGCGTGGATCAGGACGTCCTCCCACGAAGTGGCGTCCCACACGATGCGCGCGCCGGCCGCCCAGGCGAAGTCGCGGACGCTTTCGGCGCGGAACCGCCAGGTCGCCGTGCCCGAAGTGGACGGGCGGTACCCGGCCGGGTCGCGGAGCTCCTCGGCCGAGACCACGGTCACGATGTCGCCCGTCTCGCGGGCCCGCTCGATCCGCGCGATCTGCTCGGCGGTCAGGACCTCCTCGGGGTTCGCCAGCTCGCCGGTGGCCCCCACCAGGTACGCCGCCGGCACGGTCAGGTCGACCTCGAAGTCGCCGAACTCCAGGTAGAACTCGCCCTGTCCCAGGTACGGCAGGAGGTTCCACCCCTCGAGGTCGTCGTAGACCGCCATCCGCGGGTACCACTGCGCGATCACGTAGTGGTCGCCGTCGCGCCCCATCCGGTCGGCGCCGTTCTCGGGGACGACGAAGCTCCAGTCGATCTCGATCGTGGTGGTCGCCCCCGGCGCGAGCGGGCTCGCCAGCTCCACCCGCATGTGGGTGTCGTGGATCCGGTGGACGAGCTCGCCGGCGGGGCCGGCCACCCGCTGGACCGTGGTGCCGCCGACGAACCCGCCGCCGCCGAAGCGGCTCTCGGTGGGGAAGGTCTGCGCCCCATGGCTCCCGGGGGCGAACAAGTTCTGGTCGAGCTGCACCCAGACGAAGGTCAGGGTGTCCGGCGAGCCGTTCGTGTAGGTGATCGTCTCGGAGCCGCGGAGGGTGTGCGTGGCCGGGTCGAGCGAGGCCTGGATCGCGTAGTCCGCGCGCTGCTGCCAGTAGGCCGGGCCGGGCGCCCCGGCCCCGGTCCGGTAGGGGTTGGCGTCCGGCAGGTCCGGCTCGCCGAAGCGGGCGTCGACGCCGCCGGCCGGGCGCTGGGCGTGGGCCGTGCCGGCGAGCGAAGCGACGGCCAGGACGAGAGCGGCGAGCGAGAGGATCGACCTGCGGAGCACGGGACCTCCTTCGGATGGACGTGCGCGGTGGGACGATGTGTCCTCTGGACAATCTCCACGGGCGGCGGGCCGGCGCCATGCCGCGTATCCGTCGTACCGGACCGGAGGAAACGATCCGAGAGGGCGCGCGGCTTGATCCGGCAAGCGCCTCGCGACCGCGTTGGGCGGCCGGCCGGGCGGGACCTACGTTTGCCGCCCGATCCCGCGACCGTTCCCCGCCACCGCCGACGACGCCGACCATGCTCCAGTACGCCCTCCAGCGCATCCTCCACACGATCCCCGTCCTCTTCGGGGTGCTGGTGGTCACGTTCCTCCTCCTCTACGTGGCCCCCGGCGACCCCGTCATGGCGATGGTCGGCGACCGCTTCGACGCCGCGACCCTCGAGCGGCTCCGCGCCGAGCTCCACCTGGACGAGCCCCTGTGGCGCCAGTTCGGCCACTACGTCGCGGGTCTCGTCCAGGGAGACTGGGGGACCTCCTACCACACCCGTCAGCCGGTCCTCGACGGCATCCTGGAGCACTTCCCGAAGACCCTCTACCTGGCCTCGGTGGCGATGCTCTTCGCCACGCTGTCGGGGGTCCTGATCGGGATCGTCTCGGCGGTCAAGCAGTCGACCTGGGTGGACGGGCTCGGCATGTCGTTCGCGTTCCTCGGGATCTCCTTCCCCGTCTACTGGGTGGGTCTGATCCTGATCCTGGTGGTGTCGGTCCAGTGGGGGGTGCTGCCGGCGTCGGGCTACGGCGGCGGCGCGCTCCCCTATCTGATCCTCCCCGCCCTGACCCTCGGCATGCGCTCCACCGCCTACATCGCGCGGCTGACCCGCTCGTCGATGCTGGAGATCATCCGGCTCGACTACATCCGGACCGCCCGCGCCAAGGGGCTCGGCGAGGTCCAGGTGATCGGCAAGCACGCGCTCAAGGCCGCGCTGATTCCCGTCGTCACAGCGATCGGGCTGGACTTCGGCGCGTACCTCTCGGGATCGGTCCTGACGGAGTCGATCTTCGCCTGGCCGGGGATCGGCCGCTTCGCCCTGAACGCGATCCTGAAGCGCGACCTCCCGGTCATCCAGGGGACCGTGCTCTTCCTGGCGTTCGTGTTCGTGCTGGTGAACCTCGTGGTCGACCTCCTCTACGGATGGCTGGACCCGCGGATCCGCTACGAGCGGGGAGAGCCCTGATGGAGCTCTGGCGCGCCCTCCGGCGGAACCGCCTCGCCCTGACCGGGGCCGCCTTCGTGACCCTCCTCGTCGCCGCCGGGCTCCTAGGGCCGCTCGTGGCCCCCTACGATCCGCTCGCCCAGAACCTCGACCGGAGCCTCGAGGGGCCGTCCTTCGCCCACTGGTTCGGCACCGACTCCTTCGGCCGGGACATCCTCTCGCGCGTCCTCTACGGCGCCCGGATCTCGCTCCTGGTCGGGGTCGCGTCGCAGGGGATCGCGTTCTCGCTGGGGGTGCTCCTGGGCGTCGTGTCCGGCTACTACGGCGGCAAGATCGAATCGCTGGTCATGCGGCTGGCGGACGTGACGCTGGCGTTCCCGACGCTGCTGCTGCTGATCGCGATCACGGCTGCGTTCCAGCCGTCCCTGGTGGTCGTGTTCGTGGCGATCGGAGTGGTCGGCTGGGCCGGGATCGCGCGGCTGGTCCGCTCCCAGACCCTGGTCGTCCGCGAGCTCGACTTCGTGCAGGCGGCGCGGGCGCTCGGGATGAGCGACGCACGGCTGCTCCTCCGGCACGTCCTCCCCAACACGCTGGCGCCGGCGATCATCGCGGTCACGCTCGG
This sequence comes from Gemmatimonadota bacterium, assembly GCA_035524915.1. Taxonomy (GTDB): domain Bacteria; phylum Gemmatimonadota; class Gemmatimonadetes; order JACCXV01; family JAHWKZ01; genus DATLFF01. Next base: position 4,617 of record DATLFF010000018.1, read on the forward strand.
GATGGCCGGGGCGATCCTGCTCGAAGCCGCGCTCTCGTTCATCGGACTCGGCGCCCAGCCGCCGACCCCCTCCTGGGGCTCGATGATCTCCGACGGGCGCGACTTCCTCCGCACCGCCCCCTGGATCTCCCTATTCCCCGGCCTCGCCATCGGGTTCGTGGTGCTGGGCTTCAATCTCTTCGGCGACGG
>DATLFF010000019.1:0-5609 GCA_035524915.1 Gemmatimonadota bacterium
CGACAGTCACGAACTTCTCGACCCCCTGGAGCCGGGCCCGCTCCATGAGCTCGAGGCCCATCTTCATGTTGTGGTAGAAGAAGTCCCCGGGACGTTCCATGTTCGCGCCGATCCCGCCCACGACCGCCGCGAGGTGGATGACGACGTCCGGATCGCTGTCGGAGAACACCTTCTCCACGGCGTCGGACTGGAGCAGGTCGTATTCCGCGGAACGCGGGATGAAGACGCTCTCACGCGGAACTCCACGGCGCTCCAGCTCCTCCACCACGTGGCTGCCCAGGAAGCCGGCGCCGCCGGTCACCAGGATCCGCCGGTCGGCGAGGGGAATCGCCATCAGACCTTTCGGCCCCGGCGCTCCCAGCGCCCAGTGAAGCTGATCAGGAACGACAGCAGGATCAGCTTGAGGTCGAGCCCCAAGCTCCGGTGGCGGACGTAGATCAGGTCGTAGCGGAACTTGCGGCGCGGGTGGACGTCCTTCGGCAGCCGCACGGTGGCCAGGCTGGTCAGCCCGGGCCGCACGCCGAGCCGCTCGGCGAATCCCGGCATGGTCTCCCACGGGATCCGGCGGCCGTGGGCGTCCTCGACGATCTCCCCCGCGGCCAGCGGCCGGGGGCCGACGAAGCTCATGTCTCCCTTCACGATCGCGAGGATCTGCGGCAGCTCGTCGAGCCCGCAGCCGCGGAGGAGCCGGCCGACCCGGGTGATCCGGAGATCGCCGTCGCGGGCCTGGAGGATGCCGTACTTCTGGTCGGAGTCCGCCACCATCGAGCGGAATTTCAGGATCCGGATGACCCGGCCACCCCGTCCGTACCGGTCCTGGTGGTAGAACACCGGGCCGCGGTCCTCGAGCTTGATCGCCAGTGCGATCAGGGCCCAGACGGGAGCGCTCAGGAGGAGCATCGTTCCCCCCAGCAGGAGGTCGACGGCGCGCTTCCCGGGGGTCTCGGTCAGCGCGATCGACCCTTCCGGAGTAGGGGGTTCCGCTCCGGGCCGGACGCGCAGATTCACGCTGGGGGGTTCTGACGGAAGCCCGGGGACTTCATTCGGCCGTGCGAACCCGTGATCGATGTACACAGCGCTACGGCCTCCCGCACTAGGGGTGGGGCTGCGTAGTGCAGAACAGGCGGGGAACCCGCACCGCACCTTTGGTTGACCCGCGGCACCCCTTCGAGGGGTATCACTAAGGTTAACTACGTGGCGCGAAAGTCAAGGGGGAGCGAAGGTTCGAACGTCACCGGCCGGGATCGAGCGCGGCCGCGATCTCCGCCGGGATCCGTCGCGCCCGCCGGTCCGCGTCCATCGCGACCAGCGTGGTCCGGCCCTCGGCGATGACGGCGCCCGCCACCGAGATCTCGTACTCGAACGTCACCGCGCGGCTCCGGACCGCGGTGACCCGCGCCTCCACCCGCACCGTGTCCTCGTAGCGGGCGGCGCCGGCGTAGCGGCAGGAGGCCTCGCTGACGGCGAAGAGGAGCCCCTCCTTCTCCAGCCGGTCGTAGGGGAAGCCGAGCGCCTTCAGGTACTCGGTGCGGGCGATCTCCATCCACACGAAGTAGTGGCCGTGGTAGGCGACCCCCTGCTGGTCGGTCTCGGCGTAGCGGACGCGGACCTCGATCGCGGTCCCGGTGGCGCCGCCGCCCGCGGAGCCCCCACCCGTCACTCCGCACTCCCCTCCGCCGGCAGCTCCCCCAGCAGCCGCTCGACCGTCTCGGCGCGCTCCCACTCCCCGCCGACCGTCCGCGCGGCGGTCTCGAGCGCGTCGCGGGGCAGGCCCACGTGGAGCGCGCCGCTGAGGTGCGAAGCCAGCTGGCGGTCGGCGTCCAGCGCGATCAGCGCCCCCACGGCGGCCGCTTCGCGCCGGGCCGCTTCCGGGCCCGGCCGCGAGAGCACCTTCCCGTACCCCTCCACCAGCGTCCACTCCGCCAGCGCCGGGTGGAGCCGGGCGAGCCGGGCCTGGAGCGCCTCGAACGACTCCCCGTACACCCGCCGGCAGAGCTCCTCGCCGCGCCGGCGCCACGCCTCCGGCGAGTCGGGCTCGTGGACGATCTGGCCGCGCGTGCGCCCGGTCCGCACCAGCCAGCCCTGCCAGGTGTAGAACGCGTTGATCGCGCGCGGGAACCCGGCGAACACATATGTTTGTAAGATGATCTCCTCCAGGTGGTCGACCGACGCGCCGGCCCGGACGGCCCCCTCGAGCGCCTCGACCAGCCGGGCCGTGTCGCCGGCGGCGGCCGCCGCGCCGACCCGCATCAGCGCGGCCGCCTCCGCGGTCCCCGGCGGCGTGCGCGGGTCCGTCACGCCGGCTCCAGCGGGATCCGGGCGTCGATCCGCCCCACGACCGTCCCGGTCCGGTTCACGATCGTGGGCCGGGCGTGGGCGGCGAGCCGCTCCGACGCGGGATCGACCAGGCCCAGCTCCGCCAGGAGCGCCACCAGCGCCGGGTCCTGCGCCCGCCTGGCCCCGTCGGCAACCTTGAGCGCGAGCCCCGCGGGGGCGCGGCCGTCCGCTGCCCGGATCGCGGCGCAGAAGACGCCCTCGGCGCCCGCCTTCACCACTACGCGCCCGCCCGCCTCCACCATCACGTCCGTGTCCATCCGCCCGGTGCCGGCCACGTACTCGGGGTGGGCGGCCATGGCGTCGAAAATCCTTCCGACCGCGCGGGCCCGGTCGTCCGCTCGCTCGGCGTCCGCCTGGGCCAGCGCCGCCCAGGCGCGCGCCATCCCGGCCACCGGCAGAACGAAGGTGGGAACGCCGCAGCCATCCACGGCGATCCCGATCTCGCCTTCGGGCATCCCGGCCATCTCCGCCAGGGTGGTATGGATCCGCCGCTGGAGCGGATGGCCGGGCTCCCGGTAGGACTCCAGCGGCCAGCCCATCGCGCGGCAGACCGCGAGCATCCCGGCGTGCTTGCCGGAGCAGTTGTCGTGGAGCGCATGCGGCGGCTCGCCGGAGCGGCGGAGCGCCTCGGTGGTCGGCACATGGAACGGTTCGTGGCCGCCGCAGCGGAGATCCTCTTCGGAGAGGTCCGCCTTCTCGAGGATCGAGCGGACGGCGTCGAGGTGAAACGGCTCGCCCGAGTGGGACGCCGCCATGACCGCGATCTCGCGCGGAGTGAACCCGTAGCGCTCGACCAGTCCCTCCTCGACCAGTGGGAGGACCTGGAGCGGCTTGGCCGACGAGCGCAGGTAGGCGCGCGAGTCCGGCTCGCCGTGCCGCCGGACGACCCGGCCGCCCTCGACTACCGCCGCGTGGATCCGGTGGAGCGACTCCACTTCGTTCCCCCGCCACACGCGCACTCCCGCCGGACCCGTCATGCCGCTCCCTCACAGGTTGGCCGCAACCACCTCGTCACGGATCCGCCCGCGCCGCAGCGTGAGCGCGATCCCCGCCAGCACCAGCGCGCCGCCGGCCCACGTGCCGGCCCCGGGCACCTCGGACAGGAAGAGCGCCGCCCAGAGTGCGGCCCCCACCGGCTCGGCCAGGATCGCCACGTTCACCTCGTAGGCCTTGAGGTAGCGGAGCGCGTAGTTCATGGACGCGTGACCCAGGATCGTGGGCCCCAGCGCCAGCGCCCCCAGGGCGGCCCACGTTCCGGCTCCCCAGCCGGCGAGGGGCACGCCCCCGATCAGGCACGCCGCCAGGAGCCACGCCGCAGCTCCCCCGTACACCACGGTCACGTACGGGACCAGATCCTTGGTCGCCCGAAGATAGCGCGCCAGCACGTAGTAGATCGAGATCCAGAAGGCGCCGGCGAGGGCGAGCAGGTCGCCCAGGAGCGCGCGGCTCCCCTGGCCCCCGTCCGCGCCCGCGATCACGGCGCTCCCCGCCACCGCCACGGCGATCCCCAGCCACGCGCTCCGCGCCGGCCGCTCCTTCAGGAACGCCCACCCGAGCACCGCCACCATCGCCGGCTGGGTGCTGACCAGGACCACCGACGCGGCCACCGTCGTGTAGGAGAGGGAGGCGATCCAGAATGCGAAGTGGAGCGCCAGCAGGAGCGCGGCGCCCGCGCCCGTCCACCAGTCCACTCCGCGCCACGCCCGCCGGACGGGGATCTTCAGGGCCGCCGCCGCGCCGCCCAGGACCGCCGTGGCGAGCGCCAGCCGCCAGAACGCGATCGCCAGGGCCGGCGCCTCGGCCCACCGCACCAGCACCGCCGCCCACGTGATCGCGAGCGCCCCGACCACGATCGCCGCCCGCGGGGGAACCCTCACCGTCTGCCGCGCCGCTCCTCGATCATTTCCTCCAGCCGCGAGAGCCGGTGCGGCGGGAGCGTGGCGTGGAGAACGGTGGATGTGCGAGGGTAGCGTTCCCGCAGATCCGCCGCCGCCGCCCCGGCCAGGATCTCGAACAGGTCCTCGGGCGTGTCGATGTCGCGCTCGGTCTGGAGCCAGCGGGCCTCGAGGCCGGCCGCCGCGATCCGCGCCCGCGTGGCTTCCGCCACCCCCGCCGTGCTCCAGGGGATGTCCTCGAAGAGCCCGGGGTGCGGTCGCTTCATGCCGATCAGGTAGTAGCCTCCGTCCTCGGTGGGGCCCACCACCACGTCCGCCCGCTTGAGCGCGTCCTCGGCCTCGCCGATCCGGGCGCGGGTCAGGCCCGGGCAGTCGCTCCCCACCACGAGCACCGGCCGGCGGCCGTCGGCGAGCCGCCCGAAGACGTGGGCCAGCCGCGCCCCCAGGTCGCCCGGTCCCTGCGGCATGTACTCCCGCCGCGGCCCTAGCAGGGTCTCGAGGTGCCGGCGCGCGTCGTGCGGCGTGTAGGCGACGAAGGTCCGGGCCGCCGCCGGCTCGACGGCGTCCATCGTGTCCAGGAGAAGCGCGCGGTAGAGGTCCGCCGCCTCCTGGGCGCGGAGCGCGGGCGTGAGGCGCGTCTTCACCCGCCCGGGGACGGGCGCCCGGGCGAAGACGACGACAAAGGCGCGCGGGGCCGGCGGCCTCGCGGGGCGGTAGGCGACGGGTTCGCGGGACCCGGCGCGCCGGGCGCCCGACTTGGCGCGACGGTCGCCCGGCTTGGCGCGACGGTCGCCCGGCTTCGCGGGCCGATCGCCGGGCTTGCGGGGCCGGTCGCCCGGCTTCGCGGGCCGGTCGCCGGGCTTTCCCCGCCCGCGCGTCCCCCCACCGGCGCCCCCCTTGCCGCGACCGCCGCCGCGTGGCGCACCGCCCCCCGTCTTCTTCCCGTCCGCCATGTAGATGAACCTAGCGCGCCGGGCGGGCTCAGAGCCCGACCAGGCGCAGGATATCGGCGGTGAACGCCCACGCCATGAGGAGGATCAGGAACGCCAGCCCGACCTGCGAGAGACGCAGCTTCTGACCCGCCGAGAGCGGCCGCCCGCGGAGCGCCTCGATCCCGAGGAACAGGATGTGGCCGCCGTCCAGGACGGGGATCGGCAGGAGGTTGAGGATCGCCAGGTTGATCGAGAAGAGCGCGACCCAGGCCAGCAGGCTGGACGTCCCCTGGCGGGCGAAGTAGCCGGTCAGCTGTCCGATCGCCACGGGCCCGCCGAGCGAGCGCATGCTCACCCCTCCCGTCACCAAGTCGTAGAGGCCGCCCAGGATCAGCGTGCTGGCGCGGAGCGTGGCGCGGGTGCCCGCCGCGATCGCCTCGCCCGA
>DATLFF010000020.1:0-2010 GCA_035524915.1 Gemmatimonadota bacterium
TGGACTTCTTCGGCCGGCGGTTTCGCATCCGGCTGGGCTCCGGGGCGACCGTCCACACCGGATGCGTGGCGTTCGGCCTGGAGCGTTGGACCCTCGCCTTCCTCGCCCGGCACGGGCTCGAGGATCGAGCGTGGCCGGCCCGGGTCAAAGCATTCCTCGCACAGGAGGTAGTGACATGATCGTCGTGCAGCCCCGCTCCAGCCGCGCGCCCGCGACCCGTTCCTTCTTCAATCGGACGCGCACCTCGGCGTCGATCCCAGCGCGGCTCGCGCGCGAGGGGAAGTATCACCTGCTCCCCCTCTACGCGCTTCTCCGCACCAGCACTCTCGCCCGCGAGGGGATCGACAACTCGGGGAGCTACCGCTTCGCCGACCATGTCTATCGGGGCCGGCCCCAGGGGGTGATGGGTATGGGGACCGCGCTCGACGCACTCCTCCTTCGGCTCCGCGCCGCGCGCTCGATGCGGAGCCGCTACCATCACGCCCGGGACGGGATCATCGCGGCCGCGCGATGCCATCCGTCGGACCGGACGTTTCGGGTCCTCTCCATCCCTTGCGGGATCGCGCGCGAGCTGGTGGAGGCTCACGCTGTCCTCCAGGCCGTTCATCCCGCCCTGGTAGAGCGGACGTGCTTCTTCGGGATCGACCTCGATCCTCGTCCGCTCGAGATCTCCCGTTGGCTCGCGCGCGGAGCTTCGGGTTTCCGGTTCCTTCGCGGCGACGCGCTGGATCCGGCTTCGTACCCCGACGAGCTCGACGTGATCGTCTCCACCGGGCTCGTCGAGTTTCTTCCTGACGAGATCCTCGTCCGCTTCTACCGGAACTGCCGGGACGCACTGCGGATCGGGGGCGTGCTCGTCACCTCCGGAACGCGGCGTGAACCGGTGTCCGACTACCTGCTGCGCGAGCTGGCGGAGTTGCGAGCCCGTTACCGCGAGGCCGACGAGCTCCTGCGGCTCCTCCGGCTGGCCGGCTTCACCGATGTCTCCGCCCGCCCGGACTCCGTCGGTCTCCAGACCCTCGTGGTCGCGCATCGATCACCTGAACGGGGAGACCTGCGATGACCTACGAAACGCATCTGGCCGCCGCCGAGCGAAGCGCCTGGCCGCTCGACACCGCCCTCGATTGGGACCGCATCGACCCCGGGGCCGCGGGAGGCGAGACCGAGCTGCTGGACGCGCTTCATGACGCGGCGCTGGTCGAGGGATATCTACCGCTGTTCGTCCCCCGCCTCATGCGCCTGGTGTGGGACGACGTTGACGCGACCGCCGTGCTCAGCCTCGAGCTCTACGAGGGACTGCGGCACTTCACCGCGCTCAAGCGGTACCTGGATCGCGTCGGCCACACCCCGGCCCGGGAGATGGAGGGGGCTCTCCTCGAGGCACGCCGGAGGGCCATCGATCTAGAGCTCGATCCGGCCCGCCTGATCGCCCACCTGACGAACTTCATGTGCTCCGAGCTCCTGGCGGGGCGCTTCTTCCTGCGGCTCTCCCGGCGTACCCGCGAACCGGTGCTGAAATCCCTCCTCTCGCGCATGGCCCGGGACGAGTACCGCCATTGTGCCGGCGCGGCCGATCTACTGCGCTCCCGCATCGCGGCGGACCCTGCCGCGGTCGGAGCCATCCTCGCCGCGGCGGAGAGCTTTCGGCACTACGGGAGCGACGTCGTCGAGGTTCCGGTCGCCGAGCCGAACGACTTCCACTCCATCCTGGCCGTGAACCGCAAGGTCCGACAGGTCTGCGGCACGGCGCCCACCGAGCACCTCAAGGAGAGGATGCGAAATGTTGCGTCTTGAACCGATGGTCCCCGATCAGGAATCCGGAGCGATGGAGATCGACGAGAACGAGCTCTGGCTCCTGAGCTACTACCACGCCTCCGAGCTCGCCGGCGCCCTGGTGATGGGGCGTCTGGCGGCCCAGACCGACGACGACGAGCTGCGCGTGCGTCTGACCGAGCACTGCGCCGAGGAGGCGAATCACGCGTGGCTCTGGACGAGGACGATCCTCGAAGT
>DATLFF010000021.1:0-2764 GCA_035524915.1 Gemmatimonadota bacterium
AGGGCACCGCGCTCTCTCTTACTGGACTGCGCTCGGGCTTAGGACCGGAACGTCGTCGAAGCGACGTCGAAGGTCTCGACCGACGGCGTGCCCTGGATCACGTTCTTCAGCGACTCGAGGACCTTCGGATACGTGTTCGTCCGATACGCCTCGGCGTGCTTCTCGGTGTCCCAGGTGCTGATGCCGACCGCGTGGTTCTCGTTGACGAGCGCGAGCTCGCCACGAAAGCCGTCCTGCTTCTTCATGATCGGCAGAATGTCTTTTTCCATTACGTTCTTGAATTCCTGGCTCTGGCCAGGCTTGATCGCGAACTGGACATTGCGCGTGAACTGGGTCAAGTGGTGCCCTTCTGTGTCTCGCAGAGTAGACGTCCGGTCGGACGCCATGGCGGAATCGGCCGGCGAGACATGCAGCGACCGTTCCGGATTAGGAATTCAATATAGCACATTGTTATCAAAAAAGCAATGGAATGCATATAGTTAAAAATAGTACAGCATATTGTTATATGTCGACCAAAGGTCGACCATGGAACGTGACAAATGGCGGAGAGGCGGGCAAGCGGGGGCGGGAATCCGGTGGAGGGGACGTTCCCGCGATTCGTTGACAATTGACCCGTATCAAGTACAATTGCCCGATGCCGCCGGGCCGTCGTCATCCCCCCGCTTCGCTCCTGCCCGGGCTGCTCCTCCTGCTGGCCTGGGCCGACGCGCCGCGGGGCTCCGATGTCCTTCCGAACGACAACCACTCCGCCGCGGGCGAGCTCCGGGACGGGGTGCTCGAGGTCCACCTGGTGGCCGCCGCCGGCACCTGGCGGCCGGAGGGGCGGGAGGGCGCCGCGCGCGAGGTTCACGCGTTCGGCGAGCGGGGCGGCGAGCTCCGGGACCCCGGTCCTCTCCTCCGCGTTCCGGCCGGCACCGAGATCCGCGCCACGCTGCGGAACGATCTCGACCGCCCGCTCGTCGTCCACGGGCTGCACGACCGCCCCGGTCCCCCCGATACGCTGCACCTGGCCCCCGGCGAATCCCGCGAGGTCCGCTTCCGCGCCGAGCGGCCCGGGACCTACTTCTACTGGGGCACCACGCGCCACGCGCCGACCGTCCGCGAGCGCTTCGGAGAGGACACGCAGCTGGGCGGCGCGATCGTGGTCGACCCCCCCGGCGCCCCCGGCGGCGACCACGTGTTCGTGATCTCGCTCCTGACCGACTCGGCCGCCACGGTGGGCCCGCGGAAGATCCGCGCGGCCGTGGTGAACGGCCGGTCGTGGCCGCACGACGCGCTCCGGATCGCGCGCGTCGGCGACACGGTGCGGATGCGCTGGATCAACGCCTCCGACCGGGTGCATCCGATGCACCTCCACGGCTTCTACTTCCGGGTCGACGCCCGCGGCCACGCGGCCCACGACACGCTCTACGCGGAGTCCGAACGGCGGCTCGCGGTCACCGAGCTGATGGGGCCGGGTACCACGATGGCGCTGACGTGGGTCCCCGAGCGGCCCGGCCAGTGGCTCCTCCACTGCCACATGCTCGGGCACGTCTCGCCGCGGCTGCGGACCACGCCCCACGCAGCCGCCGGCCATCCCCACAACCACACGCTCGACGCCATGAGCGGCCTCGTGATCGGCTGGCGGATCGTGACGCCGGAGGGCGCGCCGCCCGGCGCCGCCGCGACCGGACCTTTCCGCCGCCTCCGGCTGGTGGCCCGGACCGTCCCCGGCCTCTACGGCGAGGATCCGGGCCAGGGCTTCGTCCTCCAGGGCGACGGCGTGGCCGGGCCCGACTCGGTCTCGATCCCGGGACCGCCCCTCGTCCTCGAACAGGGGAGGCCCGTCCGGATCACGGTCGTCAACGAGCTGGCCGAGCCGACGTCGATCCACTGGCACGGCATCGAGCTGGAGAGCTTCTTCGACGGGGTCTCGGGCTGGAGCGGCGAGCCCGGCCGGATCGCCCCCCACGTGGCGCCCGGCGACTCGTTCGAGGTGCGGTTCGCCCCACCCCGCGCCGGGACCTTCATCTACCACACCCATTTCGAGGAGGACCGTCAGCTGGCGTCGGGGATGTACGGCCCGCTGATCGTGATCGAGCCCGGCCAGGTCCTCGATCCGGCGGTGGACCACGTGCTGCTCTTCAGCCAGCAGGGTCCGGAGGAGGGCATCCGCGTGATGCTGAACGGATCGGCCGCGCCCCGGATCGAGCTCGAGGCCGGCCGCCGCCACCGGCTGCGGCTCATCAACATCAGCCCCAACCTCCCGCTCGTGGTGTCGCTCCTGTCCGACTCGCTTCCCGCGACGTGGCTCCCGGTCGCCAAGGACGGGGCGGACCTGCCGGCGCACCAGCGGCGCCCGCGGCCCGCCGTCCAGGTGATGGGGGTCGGAGAGGCGTACGACTTCGAGCTCCAGCTGGACCGCCCGGCCGAGCTCGCGCTCCGCGTCTCCGACCCCGCCGGTGTCTTCCGCCTCGCGGGGACCGTCCGGGTGGAGCCGGCGGGCGGTCCCCGGTAGGGCCACCGGGCGCGGGGGCGATTCCGTCGGATGTAGACCCGAACGCGGGCGAGTCGCTAGGTGCCCGGCGCTCGATACCGCACCTGCTCGGCCTTGCGCAGGGCATCCATTGTTTCTTCGACGGTCAGGAGGACCGTCGTTTCAAACGAGCCCAGCGCACCGCCGCCACCGATCGCCACCGCAACCGCGGCCATGGACACATTGTCGGGGGCCTCCCACAGGTTGTAGCCGTCGTGTTCGCCGAAGGCGTACCAGAATCCGTGGAGC